>CADAPW010000205.1 GCA_902789915.1 uncultured Bacteroidia bacterium
TCTTCCCAATAACGGCGGATTTCATTGGCTGTCTCAGTGAGATTCAGCTGTTTATATTCCTTGTAATTGTTGTTCATATACTATGACTCCTAAATTAAGGCGCAAAGATACAAATATTTTCGCATTCTATGATAGATAATCTTTGGATAGTATTTCTTTGCAGTGTTCTCGAACGAAATCGATGATTTCCATGCCGCGTTTTTTGTGGATTCTGATGCTTTCTCCGACGATGAGCATGTCGTCGATAGTAGGCTTGCCGTTACCGTTGACTGAAGTGGCGTGCTCGCCGTGGTAGCCTTCGGGGACGGGGGTCAGGTCGTAAGCCGGCGCCAAGTGCCATCGTCCTTTATGGCAGATGAAGCTGAAGTTTTTGGCATGGTCGTCTTTGTTGTCGGTGAACACGTTGAAAGCCATCAGTCGGAACATGGCTTCCACTTGTTTTGGGTCTTGGGTCAGATATCCTGTGAGGTGCAGTAAAGTCTTATAGTCCAGTTTTGGAAAGTCGATGGACTCATTGAGTAGTGCACCAGCGGTGGCCACATGAAGGCGTTGGCCATCGATGAGGTCGAAGCGTCGTGTGGCGAAGTATTTCCCATCAAAGAGTTTAAAATCAGGTACTTCTATACCGCATTTTCTGGCAATTTCGTTGTGTTTGAATTCCCTCAACCCCAAATCCTTCGGGTCGTAGGTGTGGCGGAACTTCACCAACCAGTCGCCTTCTCCGTCATGGTAGAGGCATTTTGGCCGACAGCCGCCCGAGTTTCCGCTGTTGTAGTAAAGCAGGGCGGTGCCTTTGTCATCTTTCTCGGAGAGGACCTCCAAAGCCAGTTGCTGCAGATGGTCGAACGACAACATCTCGGTTGTTCTTTCCATTTTGGTTTCAGGTTCGTAGCACAGGGCACCCATCCCCGAATTACCCACGATACTGAGGCGTTGCAAGGGCGTCAGCTGCGATTCGTCGATGCCTTGCTGGCGAAGCATCTTGTGGAGAAGGTAACGACCATAGCCATCGGGCAGGCTGTCTTCGAAGATACCGAAGTTACCCCAGAAAGGGCGTTCGGGTGCAATGAAGAAATCCGACTTCAGAGGCAAGTCCAAAGGCGAGATGGAAAAGCCTGAGGCCAGCCATTCTTTATCGTAGCGAAAGACGCATCGTTTCCCATCGGGAGTCAAGGTCAGCTCGCCCACGGTTTTCCCATGGTATTTGACGAATAGTTTACTGATGGAATTCATTTCTTCCTCTTTTTCTGTTCTTGTTCTTGTTGATGGTGTCCAACTCCTCCATGGTGGTATAGATTGGCTCAGACAATAACGACTTCAGTTCCTCAGTATACCCCAAAGCCTTGGCCAAAGCCAAAAAACTAACCAAAGAGATACTGTGTTGTTGCTCGAACTTGGCGATAGTGGGCGCTGGCACGCCGCTCATCATAGTGAGGGCTTTGCGTGACAGGCCTTTCTCCAACCTGCGTCGTTTCAGGTTCCCCGCTAAACGAGAGGCAATATCGTCAGCCGAATCCATATTAAAATCATATAGCAAAGGCATATTATTATATCTTTAAAATAAAAAAATCGTAAATAATGAATATTATTATATTCGATGGCAAAGATACAAGTATTTTTGTTTCTGTTACAGATATAGCAATAAAAACACTCACCCTTAGCCGTCATCGCGGACTTGATCCGCGATCCCCTGAAGCAAAAGGGCCTCCTCTATGCAAAGGAGATGGCGGATGTTCCTCCGCCATGACGGCTATGGTTCAGGTGTAGTGTTGTAGGTGATTTATTCCTCCCTCTCCGCGCAAAACACCGTCAAATCACGGAGTGCCTTGGTGATTTCCGAAGGAGCAAAGCCTTCCAAAGCCTTCAAGGCCTTTTCATAATAAACGGGCAGTAGTATTTGTGCCTGTTCTTCGTTTTCACCATCGAGTAGGTCGTCGCGCAGCTGGAAGAGGATGCCGAAATTCAACCCGAAGTCGGCGATTTGCTGGACTTGTTCTGTTGTGGCATTGACTGAGAGGGCACCTGCAGCGCAGCAGGAACGCATCAGCAGGGCGGTCTTGCGGGTGATGATGTTCAAATAGTCGAGGGGCCTTGTACTCTGCATTAATTCCCCCTCACTCATGGCGGCGGTGGTGCGTAGCATCTCTTGCAGGATGGCACGGTCGCCTGGCTCCATGAGGAGCAGCATGGCCTTGGCCAGGAGGTAGTCGCCGGCGAGTACGGCTGAGAGGTTGCCGAAATGCGCCTTCACCGAGTCCTGGCCGCGACGTTGGTTGTCGTCGTCCACCACGTCGTCGTGGATGAGTGTGGCGTTGTGTACCATTTCCACAAAGGCGGCGGCACGCAGCGTCTGCTCATTGACCTCGCCGAAAAGCTTCGCCCCGAGCAGCACCAACAGCGGGCGCAGGCGCTTGCCGTGCGTCTGGCACACATACTGCATGATGGCGTTCATCGGCTCGGTGTCGGCGTTCAAAGTCTTTTCGAAAAAGGCCTCAAACTGTGCCAGTTCGGTGGCGATGGGGGAAACAATGTAATCTAGGTTTTTCACGGCTGCAAAAATAGTAAATCTCACAAAACCTACAAAACCTTCCATGGAAAGCACGCCAACCGGCGGCTTTCCGGCGGCATGGCGGTTGCCACGCCGCCTTACAACTAAAAAGTTTTACTGGTTTTGGGTGTTTTGTGAGAAAAAAGCACGATATTTGCTATTATTACGTTATTATTCAAAACGCTTGAATCATGAAACACCTCGGAATCATCATCGCTATCAGCGCTTTAGTGGCCATCGGCGCGTTGGCTTTTGCCATGCCCAGCAAGGCCCCTGTCACCCCCGACAACCCCAAAACCCCGAAAAACAATTATGAGACTATGTGGAAAAAAGTAAAGGAAAACCTCGAAAAAAACCTGCCGGAATCGGCTGAGAAAGCGCTTGTTGCCATCGAAGATCAAGCCTCGAAGGACAACAACCAAACCCAACTGCTGAAGAGTTGGCTCTATCGGCAAAACATCATGCTGTTTACCGTGGAGGAAGACCCCGAGCAGGCCTTCATCCAGTACATTGAAGAGAAAGTCGGGCAGCTGGACGAGGTGCACAACGCCTTGCTGCACGAGGAAATCGCCCGCGCCTACGCCAGGTATCTGGATGATAACGAGTGGCGCATCAACGAGAACCTGCCCATCGATGGCGATATTTCAAAAGTGGAGATGAAATACTGGGACAAGGAGAGTTTCAAAACACGCATCGACCAGCACTATAACGAGGCTTTAAAGCCTGTCGAGGCACTGAAAAAGGCCAAGACCGAGGATTTCATGGTGTTGTATGAGAACAAGAATAACAACGAGAATTACATCGAATATGAAGCCTCGCTGTTCGAGTTCATGTTCCACCGCGTGGCCAACTATTACCAAGACGAGGCCAATGCCGATTCGTGAAGGCCGACTTGGGCGCGACAGATAATCCGCTCAACAAATGCTTGAAAATCTATCAAGACCTCATCGCCTACAACATCAAGGAGAAGAACGAGGATGTGCTGATTTACAACGACTTCAAGCGCTTTGAGTTTGTCAATGGCATCCTTGAAAAAGATGACCAATACCAAGTCGCGATGGAGGACCTGAAGGCGCAGCACAAGGACAATCCGCTTTCTGCAGAAATCACTTCCTTGATTGCACGCAATATGATGAACCAGTACGAGAGCAACAGCGAAGATAGTGCCTATTTCGATAACTACCGAAGTCGCAGGGCGCAAAGAACTGTCAGGGTCTCATCAAACGCATCGAGGAGCCGCAGATCGACATCACCCTCAACTCAGTGCAACTGCCCAACGAGGCCATCCCCGCCGTCTTGGAATACAAGAACACGACCGCACCTTATTATAGAATCGTGAAGGTCAGCGAAAAAGAGCTGAAGAAACTGAGTATGATGAGAAAAGACGAACTGCTCGAGGCGTTGAACAAGAAATCAGCTGTTGCGGAACAGGAACTTACCTTATCTCCTGAAACCGATTACCGTCACCACAGCACCTTGATGGCCTTGCCCGCTTTGGATCGTGGCTTCTACTACCTGACCGCCACTACGAAACAAGGCATCAAAGACGAAGACAAGACCTTGATGCTTAGTTTCCAAGTCTCTAACCTTGGCTACATCACCGACTCAAAATATGAGCAGATGACCGCTATGGTGGTGGACCGCAAAACGGGGAAAACCGTGGAAGGCGTGACTGTGGAATTCTGTCGCCGCGAATGGGACTACAAAGCCCGCGAATACAAGACCATCATTTTGAACACGGTGAAGTCGGACAAGAACGGCAAAGCCGTCATGACCAGTGAAAAAGGTAATATGACCTCGTTCTACATCAACCTCCGCAAGGGTGACGATGTCTTGCTGTCCGACATCAATTTCAGTATAGGATCACCGAACAGGGACGACGGAGTGTTTCATACAACCACGCTCTTCACCGACCGCGCTATCTATCGTCCCGGACAGACCGTCTACTTCCAAGGCGTCGTGAAGCGCTCGCAAGGCAAGGAACAGACCTTGGTGAACGGCTACAGCGAGAAGGTGACCTTAAAGGATGCCAACTGGCAGGAAATCAGCTCCGCCCAGTTCACCACCGACGAATACGGTTCGTTCAGCGGCTCGTTTGTCATCCCCACCGACCGCTTGAATGGCGTGTTCCATCTCATTTCCGGCCATGGCACCAGTACCATCCGTGTGGAAGAATACAAACGCCCGACCTTTGAGGTGACTTTCGAACGTCCGAAAGAGCAATATAAACTGAACCAAGAGGTTACAGTGCACGGTGATGTGAAGGCATACGCTGGCTTCGGCTTGGACGATGTGGAATACAGCTACCGCGTCATCCGTAAGACCTCCTTCCCGTGGCGTTGCTGGTGGTGGTGGTACCCGACCGTTGAGGACGAGCAGATCACCTACGGCAAGGCCCGCACTGACGAGAACGGCAAGTTCGCCGTCACCTTCAATTTGAAACCCTCGCTGAGCATCGCACCTGAGAAGCAACCTGTGTTCACTTACGAAATCGAAGTGACTGCCACGAGCAAGCAGGGTGAGACCCACGCCGACACCTACAGCATCCGCGCGGGCTACAACGAAATCGCCATCAGCACGGACCTGCCTTCAGAGGTGGAGAAATCCGACCTCGGCAAGTACCAAATCACCGTGAGCAACCTCAGTTGGCAGCCCGCCAAGAGCCGCATCTCGAGGAAGATTTACCGCTACGAGGATGTCGCCAAGATTAACTATTTTGAGGCGATGGGGCATTCAGAAAAGCTGGATAGGCAGATGTTGAGTGATGAGGAATTGGCGCGTTTGTTCCCAGAATATAGTTTTTACGATATGTCGGCCCTTCGACAGGCTCAGGGACCTCAGGGTAACGGCCCTTCGACAGGCTCAGGGGACCTTGGTCTCTGAAGCCGAAATCACGGTAGATGACAAGGCTAAGCTCTACGAAGGCAAGTCTTTGGAACCTGGAAAGTATGTTGTGGAATTGACGAGTTTGGACGACCCCTTGGCGAAGGTTTCGGAGCAATTCACCGTATTTGAAAACGACTCCAAGAAACTGCCTTTCACCACAATGGAATGGGTGCATCAAGACAAGTCGACTGCCCATCCCGGCGATGAAATTCAACTCAGCATCGGCAGTGCTGCCAAGGATGTGGACGTCTGGGTGCAGCTGCTCCATGGCGACGAAATCCGCCTCGACAAGAAAATCAATGTCAGCAACGGCGTGCAGACCTTATCCTATAAGGTGACCGAAAACGACCGTGGCGGCCTCTGTTGGCGTTATGCCTTCGTCAAAGAAAACTCGTTCAACAAGGATCGTTTAGACATTTCTGTGCCTTTTGACAATTACGACTTGGATGTGAAACTCGCCACCATGCGCGACAAGCTCAGTCCTGGTGCCGAAGAGACTTGGGAGGTGACCGTCCGCGATTACAAGGACAAGCCTTTGGAAGCCGCTTTACTCGCGGGAATGTATGATGCCTCGTTGGATGAGTTTGCCCGCAATCATTGGTGGTTCAGCATGTCACCTTCAGGTGCTTACAGCAGCGGTTTTGGTACTGACAGACACGGATTCATTTCATCCAACACAGGTTTGGAGTATTTCTATTTTGCCGAACTCTTTAACTTCAGCCT
>CADAPW010000206.1 GCA_902789915.1 uncultured Bacteroidia bacterium
AACTTCTTCCGGGGTGTGGATGATGCCACCGACGCGGCCAAAGTGTTCGGCCTTGGCGCGACCGTTGCAGGCCAGCAGCACGTCTTCGATCATCTGACCACAGCTCAATTCGACTGAGAGGAATCCCTTGACACCCTTGTCGATGAGGTTGCGGATGGCTTGGGTGGGGTAGGGCCACAGGGTGATAGGACGGAGCAGACCGACCTTCAGACCAGCGGCGCGACCGAGTTGCACCGACTTCTGGGCGATACGGGCGCTGGAGCCGTAGGCAACGAACACGTATTCGGCATCGTCGCAGTCGATCATTTCGTAACGGACTTCGTTCTTGGTCACTTCGTCGTATTTGCGTTGGAGGTGACGGTTGTGCTCTTCCATGCGGGCGGAGTCGAGGTCCAAGGAGGTGATGACGCGGTGTTGCGTGCCACGCTTGCGGCCTGTTAAAGCCCAAGGATACTTGGCTTTGATTTCCTCTTCGGTGAGGCGGGCTTTCTGTTCGGGCAGGACGACCTTTTCCATCATCTGGCCGATGGCACCGTCGGAGAGGATGCACACTGCCATTCTGTACTTGAAGGCCAGTTCGAAGCCCAGCGGCACGAAGTCAGCCATTTCCTGGACAGAGGCGGGGGCGAGGACGATGTTACGGTAGTCGCCGTTGCCACCACCCTTGGTGTTCTGGAAATAGTCAGCTTGTGAGGGCTGGATGGTACCGAGGCCCGGGCCGCCGCGGACGACGTCGGCGAAGACGCAAGGCACTTCGGCGCCAGCGATGTAAGCCAAACCTTCTTGCTTCAGGCACACGCCTGGGCTTGACGAGGAGGTCATGACGCGCTTGCCAGCAGCACCAGCGGCGTACACCATGTTGATGGCTGCCAATTCACTTTCAGCTTGAAGAACGACCATACCGGTGCGTTCGTAAGGGTTCTGTTCCGACAGATACTCGATCACTTCCGACTGGGGGGTGATAGGATATCCGAAATAAGCATCGGCGCCGCAGCGGATGGCGGCTTCGGCCAATGCCTCGTTACCCTTCATCAGTTTTAATTCTCCCATTATGTAAGATTTTTTGATTTGTTAGACAATTGGTTGGATTACAGGGCTTTTTTGTAGACCTTGATGACGCCGTCGGGGCAGGTGATGCCGCAGCTCGCGCAGCCTATGCAGGCTTCGGGATTGGCCATAAATGCGTAGTTGTAACCTTTTCCGTTTACTTCTTTTGCCAGTTCGATGACTTTGCATGGGCAGGCTGTGATGCATACGCCGCAGCCTTTGCAACGCTCGATGTCAACGACGATGGCTCCTCTGAATTTTGCCATATTGATTTGATTTTAGAATTTGTTGTGTTCTGTTTTTAATGAGCCACGAAATTAGGGAATTTTGGGCAAACATTGTTCGACTTTTCGTTTTATTTCGGGGTAAAACGATAATTTAGATTGATTATAAACAATCTAATCGGTCCACAAAATGTTTTTGCCGTGCGACTAAATTGAGGAGCAAGGTGTAAAGAGTCAATCTTAAGACCTGAAACTAAAGTAATTGCCCAACGTTAGCGATTCTATTATTGGCGATTTTGATATATTCTTCGGAAATATCATATCCAACGAATCTTCTCTTGTTCTTTAAAGCGGCGACGGCTGTGGTACCGCTTCCCATAAAGGGGTCTAAAACCACGTCACCTTCAAAACTATAAAGATTGATCAGTCTATGAGGTAGTTCTTCGGGAAATGGTGCGGGATGGTTGACACGTCTTGCACTTTCCGCATTCATCTTCCAAATGCTTTTAGTCCAATCCAAGAAATCTTCCTTTTTGATGGTGTCTTTCCCCTTTTTTCGGCTCATGCTTCCTTTGCTGAACACTAGGATGTATTCATGCACATCTCTTAAGATTGGATTTGCAGCACTTTGCCAACTGCCCCAGGCACAAGAGCCTCCAGATGAAGCTGCTTTATCCCAAATGATTTGTCCTCGATAGTTGTATCCGATGTCAGCCATAATCCGTCCAACGTAATCCGTCAAAGGGATATAAGGTTTTCTTCCCAAATTGGCGACATTTACACAAGCTCTTCCACCATCAACCAATACTCGGTATGTTTCTCGCATTACATTATCCAATAATTGTAGGTAGTCTTGCAATGTGAGATTTTGGTCGTATTCTTTGGTGACATTGTAAGGAGGAGAGGTAATCATTAAGTGGACGGAATTATCCAGTAATTCTTTCATGTCCTCTGAAGAATGAGTATATATCTTGTTTACTATGTCGTGGCTCAAATGATTTTCAGTCTTGTCCTTTGCTTCAATCAATTGTATGCCTTGATACAAGTTTGACTGGTAAAACTTGTCGGCGTTATGGCCAACTCTTGCTGAAACGCCGAATGATGAAGTCTCTGTTCCTTTTTTCATAAGTTCAGCATTTCGATGAATCGTTGTCCTTTTAACTCGTCAGTGGTTTCCGCATTGGCAATTGAGATAATCCTACCCAAATCTTTGTTGCTCATCATGGAACTGAAATAGTTCATGTTAGCGTTTAATATCTGGTCAATATAGGTCTCGATTTGATTGGGAGAGTCGAATGTCTCAAACCCTTTCTCTGGCGTTTCCTTGATAAACTCTCGGTTGGTGGGGTTGGGGTATAGCGAAATGAATTTCTGGATCACCCCACTTTGTTTTAGGCAATCCACTTTCTTTACATAGTTTACTGTTATAGGTGAATTGCCTAAGATGACAATGGGTATTTTCTTCGCTTTTGAGCTGTCAACTCTCAGGTTGATGGATTTTCCGATGGCTTTAAGCATGCTATCGGAGCGGAGCAAAGAAGGGTTGCCTTTGTGTGTTGTATAGTCACCACAAAACTCAAAACCTTGATTGTCATTGTAGAAGTAATTATTCACAATCCCCATCTTGATTTCAAAAATCAATTTGATGTTCTCGGGTCTTTGGATAGTGCTGGCAGATGTGCAAAAAGCCAAATCGGCGGCGCTTTGCCTTGATAATCCTATTTCCTCGCAAACGACACCATTTACGGCATATAAGTTATTGTGTCGTGCGATTTGAGAAAACAGGTCTTTGCACCATTTTTCCGTGTTTGTGCCGATGAGCGCATTCCTTGAATTCGGAACATTGACCCTTGAATTGTCTGTTTTGGGTTGAAAGGCATAGTATCTGCCTCTGACTCTCATCATCAAATTTTCAATGCTCGAGATGTTGATGGCGTCATTGAAAAAGTTTAGTTCATCTTGTCTGGACCACATGCGTTATTGTTTTGGAGCGGTCGCCTATTTTTCATATCCGGTCTCTACGGCCAATAAAAAACTGCGGGCAAACTTGCTCGCAGTGTGGCCGTAGGAATATGCCAGAAAAAAGACAAGTCGCCCGCATTAACGGAGCGTT
>CADAPW010000207.1 GCA_902789915.1 uncultured Bacteroidia bacterium
GTGAGCGAAGCCTCCATCCCGCAAGAGGTGAAGGACCGCGAGTTCGCCGTTGCCGTCGACAAGACCAAGGAAGAACAGATCCAGAAGGAAGTCGAGAAGGCACTCCGTAAGGCTGGCATCAACCCCAACCACGTCGACAGCGATGACCACATCAACTCCAACATCACCAAGGGTTACATCACCGAGGAACAAGGCGCACAGGCCCGCGAAATCAAGGCCACGGTGCCCGGTCAGGTGCAACTCAACGAAGGCATGATCCAGAACATCGCTAAAGGCCGTCTGAACAAGTTCTTCAAGGAGAGCTGCCTGCTCAACCAAGTCTCTCTGGTCGCCGACCCGAAGACTGTCGCCGAATACATCCAGGCTGCCGACAAGGAAGCCACTGTGGTGAACTTCGTGCGTATCAAGTTGGGCGAATAAACCTGATAGTAAAATTCAACAGAAAAGGATGGCGCAAGCCATCCTTTTTTTATTTTTGCCTTTTCAAAGCAATTAGAACGTATATGAAAAAGACATTCCTCTTCCTTTGCCTAGCAACACTTTTGTTGTCGGCTTGCACAAAAGAACAACTCCCTGTCGCCAATTACGACATTATCCCTCGGCCCAAAGAAGTTCGGCTTAATGAAGAGAAACCATTCGAACTAGGTCCAAAGACTATTGTCTATTACGAATCGGGACTTCAACGCGAGGCGCAGTTTCTGGTCGAATATGTTAACGATATCATGGGCTATGTCTTGCAGATGCAAGAATACCAAAGCCAGCCCGATGGGATCGTGCTGAAACTCGTCCCTGAGGTCTTTGACCAGACCGAGGCATACGAAATTAACATCACCCCCAAGCAGGTAGAAATTAGAGGTGCCGATGCTGCTGGCGTGTTTTATGGCATACAGACCCTCCGAAAAAGCTTGCCCGTTTCGCCCATAGATTCCCGCCATCCCACAAGCCCGCGTGGGAATGACATGGGCGAGCCTAATTCTCAATTCTCAATTGTCAATTGTCAATTCCCTTGCGTAACAATAAAAGACTATCCCACTTTCAACTATCGCGGCATGCACCTCGACCCCTGCCGACATTTTATCCCCTTGGATTCGGTGAAAGTTTACATCGACATGCTGGCCATGCACAACATGAACCAGTTCCATTTCCACCTCAGCGACGACCAGGGCTGGCGCATCGAAATCAAGAAATATCCTGAACTGACGGAGATGGGTGCCTATCGTAATGGTACGGTCATCGGGCATAATGGCAACCTCTATGATACCATCTGTCACGGCGGTTTCTATACCCAAGACGAGCTTCGCGACTTCATTGAATATGCTGCCGAGCGCCACATCAACATCATCCCTGAAATCGACCTGCCGGGTCACATGCAGGCGGCTTTGGCTTGCTATCCGCAACTGGGCTGCACGGGCGGTCCCTACGAGGTGTGGAAGCGTTGGGGTGTGTCGGAAGAGGTGCTTTGCGCGGGCAACGAGGAAACCATGCAGTTTGTCGAGGATGTGCTCAACGAGGTGATGGATGTGTTCCCTTCGCCATATATCCACATCGGCGGCGACGAATGCCCCAAGGTGCGTTGGGAGAAATGCCCGAAGTGTCAAGCCAAGATTAAGGAATTGGGCATCAAGAAAGACGACAAGTTCTCTGCTGAGGACTACCTGCAAAGCTATGTGATGAACCGCATGGCCAAAGTGGTGGAGGCGCGTGGAAGGCGTGTCATCGGCTGGGACGAGATTTTGGAAGGCAACGTCTCCGAGTCCGCCATCATCATGAGCTGGCGCGGCACGGAAGGCGGCATCGAGGCGGCTAGGAAAGGCCACGATGTGATTATGGCGCCGTCGTCACACCTTTATTTTGACTACTACCAGAGTGAGGACATCGCCAGTGAGCCTATGTGTATCGGCGGCTACCTGCCCGTGGAGCGTGTGTATGAGTTCCAACCTTTGCCCGAGGAGTTGACACCTGAGCAGCAAAAGCATATCATCGGCTTGCAAGCCAACATCTGGACTGAATACATCGCCCATTTCTGGCATGTGCAATACATGGCCCTGCCACGCATGGAGGCCTTGACAGAAATACAGTGGAACAACCCACAGGAGCGTGATTTTGAAGCTTTTGTGGAGCGTTGCCGCCACATGGCGCAACTCTACGACCTCTATCATTACACCTACGCCGACCATATCTTCAACCCGCAGGTCTGGGCCGACACGGTGGAAGCCAACCTTGCCACCCGCAAGCCCATCACCCTGCGTCAGCAGCCTGCCGAGCAATACACCTACGAAGGAGCCGTGGTGCTCAACGACGGAAACTTGGGTAGGGGAGCCTACAACTCGGGTCGTTGGCTCGGCTTCTGCGGCTATCCAATGGATGCCGTCATCGACTTGGAACAGCCTGCTGAGATGCAGCACGTCCGTTTCCATGCGCTTACCAATAAAGGCGCGTGGATCAACCCGAGCCAGGTCAAGGTGCTGGTTTCTGATGATGGAGAGAATTTCCGTGAGGTGGCGCAAAAAGACATCCCAATCTCCACATGGGCCGACAGCGACGGCATCTTCGCCTACGAACTGGACTTTGAGCCCGTCAAGGCAAAGTATGTCGAAGTCATCATCACAGGCTACGACTTGCCCGAAGACCATAGCGGATTTGGCTATCCCGCTTGGATTTTTGTGGATGAGATAGAGGTTTGGTGATTTTTCCTATTTTTGCACCAATGAAACGCATCTTGTCCATAGGGTTTTTGCTTGTTGTCGTGTTGGTGGCCGCCTGCTCCAAGCGCGAAACGCCGCCACCACCCGAGGAGGATATGCTTTATCGCGTGGAGTGCTTCTACCAAACCAACCTCGACAGCGCAAGGCAAATCCTTGACACATTGAACCTTTCAGCGCTATCTGAAAAGGAACTGGCGCATTATTGCCTGCTTCGATTGGATGCCTTATTCGATACGATGTTCTATAATGCAGAAATCGATTCGCTCCTGCAAGTGGCCGAAAATTGCTTTGTTGGTAGTGACGACAAGTATTTCGAGGCAAAATCGTATTACGCCAAAGGCTACGCTTACCGCTCATCGCCACAGCACCGTTGGCTGTGCATCGACAATTACCAGAAAGCCAAACAAAGTATCGACCAATGCCAGCATGTGGATGAGCGTTTTGTTCGTTTTTCACCCACACCCACCACCGAACAAGACGTGATTGACCAGTTGAAATACAAAATCTATAGCGGTCTTGGTTCGGCTTACGGTGATTTCGGTTACCATAATGAAAGTCTGGAGGTGCTGAAAGAAGCTGAACGTTTTTTATGCCATCGGCAATGGCTCGATCAGCATTGCCTCACGGCACTTATGATAGGTGAATTGTACCTTCGTTTTAGGGACTACGACAGCAGTGAGTTGTATTTGGAAAAAGGCTTTCACTCTGCCCAAACGCTTGGCGACACTTGGAAAATGGCTGCCTGCCACAGTTCGGCTGCATTGCATTTGCTCTTTCGTTACGAGAAGCAGAAAAATGTTGGGAGTGAGGAGAGGCAGGATTTTTTGCGAGATGCTATTGCAGAGGAGAAAAAGGCTTTGCATCTGTTGGGCGGGCAGACGGCCAAGTTTAAGGCAAGCACCATTGACGGACTGACCCATGCCTATTTCGAGTTAGGGCAATACGATTCCTGCATCTTTTTTGCCAAGCAAGCAGCAAATCAATACGGATTGGAGGTGTGGAGAATGAATGCCAACATGTATCTTTACAAATCGTTTGAGGCTTTAGGCAATATGGATAGTGCCTTGTTGTATGCAGAAAAATACATGGATGATAGGCACAAATACGATTACAGCGGTAAGGCCGTGGCTCAAGTGAAGGAAGAATACGACAAGCAGTTGGAAATCCAGCGTTTGGAAAGCGAGCAGCAGTTGAAACGTTACCGCCTCTATTTGTGGATAGCCCTGTTGGTCATCGTGCTGATGGCGGTGCTATGGGGGACGTTGCGCTACCGCAAAAACAAGGAATTGGAAACGCTGAAACTCCGCGAGGCGCAGCGCCAACTGCAAGCGGAGTTGGAACAACTCACCACGCAGCAGCGCGACATGCTGCAGCAGCAGGTGGTCGCGATTTACCAGACGGAGCAGAAAGACCGTTTGCAGCGCATCATGGAGGCCTTCGAGGCAGCCTATCCCCGAGGCGTTGAGAAAATGAAATCGGCCTATCCCGACCTTAGCAAGACGGAGCGCAATCTCGTGGTTCTTTCCTTCCTCGGCTTCCGCATCAAAGAAGAGGCCGACCTGCTCGGCCTGAGCGAAAATACGGTGGCAAAATACCGCTCCAAGCTCAACAAAAAAGTTGATTTTGACTCGATTTCCATTCTGACCGATTGAGAAAAATCTGTACTTTTTTCTTGCAACGCATTGATTATCAAGGTGAGTTAGAAACAAAAATCTGTACTTGGCTCAAATCTTGGTTTTTTAGTGGATTTTTGTTATAATTTTGGGGCAACAAAGTTATAACATTATGAATAAGCTAAGACTTTACACCCTGCTTGCGCTCCTGCTGATGGCGGGAGGGGTGACGATGCAAGCGCAAGAACCCCAAAGATTCTTTGAACGTCATTACATCGATGACCTCATTTTCATGAACGAGAACGATCTGCTTGTCCTTGGAGCCGACGAAGCGGCGGATGTCGCCCTTTACAAGGTGGATGAAAACGGAGAACTTATCAATATGGTTGTTCTTCCGAGCATCCAGGACAACAATAGCTTAAAGCATTTGGCGCGTTTCCGTGACGGGTCGGTCGGCCTTTTCGTTACGAAGTATTCTAACGACACAATTCATCTTCAAAAAATGACCGTCCATGAAGATTTGTCCGTGGACACTATGAATTTCAATTGGGTAGGTTATGATTTCTACAGGTTCATTTCAGGAGGTGAACAATGGGTTGAGGATGTTTTGGGCAATTATTATTACTCCTATTATGTCGATACCCTATGGACAAGCGGCCATCATGGATTAAGGGTAATGAAGTTTGACGGAAACGGTGAGTTGCTTACGGAAAGACTTCTTGATGACCCTGTACCTTCTTCAAGCGGCTGCTATATGTTCCCGACGCCCGACATGATGGGGTGCCGACTTGTTTTGGCAGCAAATCAGTTTTACAATTGCTATACCTTGGATGGCGACCTCAATACTGTGGCTGTCAAAGAGAATATTGACCAGTTGTCTTATCCTGTTCAATGTGGTTGGCAAGCTTGTTTTCGCATGAATCCATATAATGGCAGGACCTACACCATCAACATGGAGGTTGAGGTTATACCTGACCCTAATGACCCCAACGGTTCTCCTCTTGTTGTACACAACCAAGATGTCTTAATGAGTGTGTTTGATGCCGACAATTTTGAGCAATTGGCCTACACTTGGGGTATCACTTCCGAAATCCCTTGTACACCAGGCAAACCAAACTCTATTGACTTTGGCGAAAATGGCGATGTTTATATGGCAAGCGGCATGGACAAACCAGACAACTGGTACTTTTCCAAAAGTCTTTACATCGTCCATTTGGATGAAGACCTCAACAAACTTCAAGAGATTTATTATAAGGAAGACGGCACAGAACTGATGTATTTTGGAGGTTTGCGCCTCAATTCCAATGGGGATGTCTTCATCAGTTGTCAAGTTGCAAAACCAAGCATGACTGGTACGACAGGTGCCATCTTCAAAGTACCAAAGGAAGCTTTTGACGGCAT
>CADAPW010000208.1 GCA_902789915.1 uncultured Bacteroidia bacterium
GGTCTTTCTCGAAGTCGTGCTTCTTGTCGCTGTTCTTCTCGCACACCATGTCCATGTGGGCTTGCAGGATGACGGTCTGGCGGTCTTCCATGCCCTTGGCGGCGGGCACAGTCATGATGATGTTGCCACAGTCTTCCTTGACGTAGCTGATTTTATGGTCTTTTGCCCATTTCTCGAGGTAAGCCACCATTTTGGCTTCCTTCTTCGACGGACGCGGCACACCGAGGATGCCGTTGAACTCTTTCCAAATGCCTTCCGGCTTTAATTTCAGGATGTCGTTACTCATAGTTTGTTGATTGTTTATTGTTGAAGTGTTTAATTGTTTTTCTTTTTGTCACAAAACTAACAAAACTTGCTGAACCTTATTTTAGGGTTGGGAAAGCGGCCAACTGGCCCGCTTTCCGGCGGCATCCCAGTTGGGTGCCGCCCACGCTTGTATTATAGTTTTGCATTGTTTTGTAGGTTTTGTGATTTAACTATTCTTTATCAGTTTTATCGTTTCCAAAGGATTCTCCGACTTAAACACCGCGTTGCCCGCGACGAGCACATCGGCACCCGACTCGAACAAAGCCTTGGCGTTCTTTGTGTTCACGCCGCCGTCCACTTCGATGAGTGCCGAGGCGTGTTGTTCATTGATCATCAAACGCAACTTGCGGATTTTTTCGTATGTGCGCTCGATGAATTGTTGTCCGCCGAAGCCTGGGTTGACCGACATAAGGAGCACCACGTCCAGATCGCCTAGGATGTCCTCCAGCACGCTGACGGGTGTGTGCGGGTTGAGCACCACGCCAGCGTGGATGCCGAGGGCTTTGATCTGTTGCACGGCGCGGTGGATATGGGTGCAAGCCTCGTAGTGGAAGGTGATGATGTCGGCGCCCGCCTTGGCGAAGGCCTCGAAGTACATCTCCGGCTCCACGATCATCAGGTGGACATCCAAGGGTTTCTGGGCCTTCTTCTTGATGGCTTGCACCACGGGGATGCCGAAGGAGATGTTAGGCACGAAGCGGCCGTCCATCACGTCGCAGTGGAACCAGTCGGCCTCGCTGCGGTTGACCATCTCGATGTCAGCTTCCAAGTTGAGGAAGTCGGCGGAGAGTAGGGAAGGGGCTATCAAGTTCATAGTTGTTCAGTTGATAGTTATCAGTTGTCGCTTCGCGTCATTGCGAGGTTGTGACTGCCTCGAGCGAAGCTGTTCTATTTGTTGGGTGCAAATATATTCAATATTCGTGAATACTGTGTTTGTTGGTGAAAAAATATTGAGCGGAGTAAAATATTTGGATATGTCAGGTGATTTTATTCCTCCAAATACTTAATCATCGGGATGAGTTGGACGAAGTAGTCGTTGCTCCAGATGTTCAGCTCTTGTGGATTCTTCACAAAAGGCATCACGTCGGCTTTCACTTGTCGGATGTCGGTTTGTGAGAGGCGCTCTCTCAACATTGTCTGTAGTTTCTGATGGTCGATGTCCATGCCGTTGAACTCTCTGACGCGAGCCTGTAGGTGCGTAAAGTTGAGCGGTACCCCCATTCGGACATACCATTCGAAATCATACCAATCACGTCCCTTGACGCGGTTTTTCCAAGATCTGAAAAGCAATGCATGCATCTTTCCCGCAAACAGACAGGGTAGGGTGAAGCAGCGTACCATAAAAGAAAAAGGTTGCAATAGCAAACGTTGTTCCGTCTCGAACTGCAATGGTGGCATAGTGTCAACCTCAATCTTGATGCGTATGGATTTCTCGGTCTGAAACGAGATGTTGTAGACATCGGTGTTGTCCTTTAAAAACGCTGATTCCACCTTGCCGAAGGTAAGCTTGTCTTTTTTCGTTATTTCCACCTCGCGCCCCAATAGGCGGTATTCGTCGATAATGGCAGGAAAGTAACGCTCTAGGGTGAAGCTTTCGTCTTTGGTGAGCAACGAGAAGTCCATGTCTTCCGAATACCGCTGTAGTCCTTGGAAAATCCGTAAGCAAGTACCACCGTAGAAGGCTGCATGTTCGAAAAATCCCCCGCGATACAAGCCTGAAAGAACCACTTGCTGCATCACTTCGTAAGTTGCGTTGCGGCGGTCGTTGGAGGTGTCAAGCGGATACCGCGACATCATCTGCTCAAAAATGTTATTGTCCATGTTCCACAAGGTTAATCAAGGTAGAGATGTTGTTTCTTTTCGTTGTTGTGTGCTTGAGGCATTGACGAAGAATGCTTGAATTGAAGGATCTCAAGGCAGTGCAGTCGAAGCGCAGATCGTTTTCAAGGTAGTCGTGAAGGTTGGAGGAAGAATCAAACTCAAGTCCACGGGTCTTCACAAGCAAGTCGCACAACGCCTTTTCGGGACTGGCGATGAGAAACTGCGAGCTGCCCTCTTGTTGCTGTCGAATGCCGATGGGAAAATACGCTATCGGACATGATAGATAGTCATAGTGTCCGAGCGGTGTGTCGAAACTGCGGCAGTGCTTGATCGTCATCGACTGGATGGAGAAAACGCGTTCGGGAATCAGCCCATAGTGTCGCAAGGCCGACTGCATGCTGACATACGACGGCCCATACAAGTGGTTGGCTATGAGCTCTTGGACCGGATGCGCTCCATCCTCGGCACTACGTACGTAGATTCCTCGTTTCAGGCGAATGATACGCCCTTCTTGCTCTAAACGGCGCGCCTTGTCGGTAATATGCTTTGTGTTAGGGAATAAGCCACTCAAAACCGAAAGGTCGAAAGGGGTGTCTCCAAGCTGATATAAAGGGTCTTTCTTCATTTTGTGCAAATGATTATGCAGCTGCAAAAATACTACTTTTTGTACAGATAAACGAAAAATAATCGTTTTATTGTACAAAAGCTTGATTATTGTTTTTCTGTTGTGGCAATAGATAGAGATGCGTCAGACAACACAGATATGTCATTTGTATAGAAAAACACTTTGTTTAATTAGGTCTTGCGAAAATAGATTTCGTAGATTATTATTATCTTTGCGGCACAAAATAATAAACCATGCCCGCAAACAAAAACGCCGTAACACGCTACTACATCCTCGACAAGTTGTTGGCCAACCGTTATCACCAATATTCTACTGAGGATTTGGTAAGACTTGTCAATGAGGAGTTGGCCGAAATGGGCCAAGAGCCTGTCAGCCGTCGAACCATCGAGCTTGACCTTAATTATATTGAAAACGAGGGACCGTTTCTGGCGGAGATAGATCACTATCAGGTTGATGATGTCAGCCAGCGGACCCTCAAAACCATTAAGAAAAGCTGTCATCGGTATGCTGACCCGTCGTTTTCCATATTTACGCAGAAACTTACCGACGACGAGAAGCACCTGCTTGGAGAGGCTTTCACGCTACTCGGGCAATTTGACGGCCTGCCCAACCTTGTGGGCGATAGTGTCTTTCACAAAGAATCCTTTGGAAGGCAAGAACCTGCTGGGTGAATTGTTCACGGTAATCGCGCAGAAACAGGTCGTGGAATTGCATTACCATCGGTTTGACACGCCTGATGAAGACCGCAAAACCGTTGTTCATCCCTACCTGCTTAAAGAATACAATCGTCGTTGGTACCTTGTCGTTGCCGCCGACAATGATGGTAAAATACTGTCGTTTGCGCTCGACCGTATTGATAAGTTTGTCCCTTTGCCTTCTCGTAGTTATAAGGAATACGACGGCGACCTCAACGAACGCTTTGAGGATATCATCGGGGTGACGCTCATCGACGGCAATCCTTTGCAGACCATCATGTTCTGGGTAAGTGATTATTCCAAAGATTATGTGGCCACCAAACCCTTACATGAGTCTCAGCGGCATTACAAAGGGGAAAGAGAAATGGAGTTGCGCCAACAATACCCAAAGCTCGAAGGCGGCGCATTCTTCTCCATTGACTGCATAGAGAATTATGAGCTTATCCGCGAATTGTCCTCTTTTGGCAAAGACCTGTTGGTTCTCTCGCCTGCCGACATCCAGCAGAAGGTCCGCGACCGAGTGGTGGCACAATTCCAAGCGTATCAGACTTTGTAATGGATTTATTTCTATCTTTGCGTTTCACTAACTTTGTAGAAAGATGACTGACAAACCGACATTCGTATCCCGTGACATGATGACCGCCGATGAAGGCTATGTGCAATGGATGGCCGACATCAAGCAGCGTTTCCGTCAAAGCCAAGTCAAGGCGGCGGTTCGTGTGAACACTGCCATGCTTGAGTTTTATTGGAGCGTGGGTCGTGATTTGGTGGCACTTCGCGCTGAAGAACGCTGGGGCGCAGGTGTGGTGAAGCAATTTGCCCTCGATATGCGCCAAGCCTTTCCCGATGAAACGGGCTTTTCGGATACCAATGTAAAGTATATGAAACGGTGGTATCTGTTTTATTATGAGTTGGTTATAAAAGGTCAACGACCCGTTGACCAAATTGGTCACCAAGCTGGTGACGAATTAGACGTTATAATTCGTCAGCAAGTTGCTGACCAAATTGAAGAGGGCGAAAAAGGCCAACGACTCGTTGACCAATTAGAGATGCCTGAGCTTTTTGGACGAGTGCCATGGGGTCAGCATATTGATATTATTTCAAGATGTGCGACATTAGATGAAGCTCTTTTCTATGTTCAGCAGGTAGTGGACGGAGGGTGGTCGCGCCCCAAGCTTAATGCCAATATAGACAAACATTTGTATCATTCTCAAGGTGCAGCCGTGACCAACTTTGAGCATACGCTTCCGGCTCCGCAGAGCCAGTTGGCCAAGGAGATACTGAAAGACCCTTATCATTTCGGATTCCTTTCGATGAGCGAGGAGTACGAGGAGAAGGACTTGGAGGATGCGCTTGTTTCGAATGTCACGCGCTTCTTGATGGAGTTGGGCAAGGGCTTTTCGTATGTGGGGCGACAGATGGAGTTGCAGATGCCTGGCGGACAGACCTTCTTCCCCGATTTGTTGTT
>CADAPW010000209.1 GCA_902789915.1 uncultured Bacteroidia bacterium
CTTTGCATCCCGTATTTTTAAGTCCAAGCACTATATTTCGATAAACTCAATAACCATGAAATCCACCAAAAAATACGGGTTCGACAACGAGAAATACCTCAAAATCCAATCAGAACACATCAAGGAACGCATTGCGAAATTCGGTGATAAGTTGTATCTCGAATTCGGCGGAAAACTCTTCGACGACTTCCACGCCAGCCGTGTGTTGCCCGGCTTCCAACCCGACAGTAAACTGAAAATGCTCTCCCAACTTATCGATGAAGCTGAAATTATCATCGTCATCAGCGCCGTCGACATCGAGAAGAACAAGGTGCGGGGCGACCTAGGTATCACTTACGATGTGGATGTGTTGCGCCTGCGCGAGGAGTTCATGAACCGTGGTTTCATGGTAAGTTCGGTGGTGGTGACGCACTACAACGGTCAAGCCAGCACCGACGCCTACCGCAAACGCCTGGAGCGCATGGGCATCAAAGTGTATTACCATCGTATCATTGAAGGCTACCCCAACAATGTGGCTCTCATCGACTCGGAGGAAGGCTTTGGCCGCAACGATTATGTGGAGACCACGCGTCCGTTGGTGGTGGTCACCGCCCCAGGTCCTGGCAGCGGCAAGATGGCTGTTTGCCTGAGTCAGCTTTATCATGAAAACAAACGAGGTATCAAGGCGGGCTACGCCAAGTTTGAGACCTTCCCTGTGTGGAACCTGCCGCTGAAACATCCCGTCAATGTGGCATACGAAGCCGCCACAGCCGACCTCAGCGATGTTAACATGATCGACCCATTCCATCTGGAAGCATACGGCAAGACCGCTGTCAATTATAACCGTGACATCGAAATTTTCCCCGTGTTGAATGCCATCTTTGAAAGCATTTACGGTGAGAATCCCTATAAGTCGCCGACCGACATGGGTGTCAACATGGTGGGCTACTGCTTGAGCGACGATGCGGTGTGCTGCGAAGCCTCTAAACAGGAAATTATACGCCGTTATTATACAGCGCTTTGCGACCTTGCCAAGGGCAAAGGCTCTGAAAACGAGGTAAATAAGATTGCCTTGTTGATGAAGCAGGCTCGTATCAGCACTGCCGACCGCAAGACCACCATCGCCGCCAAGGAGAGGAAAGACAAAGAAGGTGTGGCATCAGCAGCCATTGAATTGGAAGACGGTACTATCATTACCGCCCATACCAGCGACCTGCTTGGCCCCAGCGCTGCTTTGATTCTCAATGCCACCAAGCATTTGGCCGGCATACCGCATGAAGTGAAACTCATCCCGCAAGCCATGATTGAGCCTATCCAGACCACGAAGGTGAACTATTTGCACGGCAACAACCCACGCCTGCATACCGACGAAGTGCTTGTGGCCCTATCAATGCTCAGCCTCTGGGACGAGAACTGCAAGAAAGCTTTGGAGTGCCTGCCTCAACTTAAGGGTTGTCAAGTGCATAGCACGGTGATGCTCAGCGAAGTGGACCAAAAGATCTTCAAGAAACTGGGTATCGGACTGACCTGCGACCCCGTGGCGAAGAAATAAGCCTCCCATGTCATTTCGGACAGCCTCCTATGTCATTCCTGCAGTGGGATGTGGGTGAGAGGGAATCTATAGGAGGCGGTATAAGAGGCAAAACTTATTATGGGCGGCCTCAACAGCTATAGATCCCTTGCCTTTGCCCGCAGTCCCTCGCAGGGATGACATACCTGTTGAGGCCTGAACGGTCCAGTGTTTGATGATCTCAAAAGTTTCGAATGGCCCTTACATAGAAGGTCTCGTTCTTCAGCGCTTCCTTAACGACAATGCTGCTGTCTTGCATCTGCAGGGCGGCAGCACTTCTTGTACCCAGTTCGGTACTTGACCAGTAGGTTTTGCCTTCCAAAGAAGGGAACCCCAATGAGTCAAGTGTGGCATTGACTGCAGCTTGGTTTTGCAGCAATTTGTTCAACTCGCTACTTGAAGGCACAAACCATTGCCGCGAGGTGATGAGGTAGTTTTGGTGCACGAGATGCCAGGTGTTTCGCCAATGGCTCCATCGGATGGCAGGATAGTGATTCAAGTCGTAGTTTGACATGAGGATGTTGGTGTTGCGCCAGCCATCGTATGGGTTGGTGGCTCCTGTAAGGCTGTTGACATAATTGGTCTCGCACCAAGCTAGTTGGATTTCGTCCAACGACACCATCAATCCAGTCAATCCACTTGAATAGGTGTAGAAAACAATGCCTTCCAAAGTGTCATTGTGGAAATAGTCGCCGACATGATAAACGCGGTCGATATGATGGGGCAGGGGAGTGCCGCCATCCGACGAGGGCGATTCGTACTTTTTGCAAGCCGCAAAGGCAAGCAACAATACAGCCATCCAAAACCAAATCTTTCTCATCGGGCGATTTTTCGGCAAAGATAACAAACAATTTGTTACTTTTGCCTCAATTAAAACCGTTACAATGAAAAAGTTATACTTTATTTCTCTCCTTGGTCTCGTGATGTGTTTCAGCTGCACGAAAAAGGAAATCGACCCCGAAGTCATCGCCATGCGCGCCTTGGTGAACCGCGTGGTGCCTGAGTATTCGGAAAACATTGTCCTAGAACGACTTACCGACACCGTCGACCGCTTTGAAATCGAGACCGTTGGCAAGAACCTCGTTATCCGTGGCAACAACGCCAATAGTATGGCCGTGGGCTTGAACCACTATTTGAAATACTATTGCTTGGCGCAGTATTCATGGTTCAAAGAAGAGCCTTTGCAGATTCCTGCCACGATGCCAGCGGTGCCCGTAAAGGTTAGCCTGAGTGCACGTGTGCCCGATCGTTTCTTCTTGAATTACTGCACTTTCGGTTATACCCTGCCGTGGTGGGACTGGTCGCAGTGGGAGCACTTCATCGATTGGATGGCGCTCAACGGCATCAACCTTCCGCTGGCCATCACGGGACAGGAGAGTGTGTGGTATGAGGTGTGGAGCGACTTCGGTCTCACCGACGAGGAAATCCGCAGCTACTTCACGGGTCCGGCGCATCTGCCTTGGCACCGCATGCAAAACATTGACCGATGGGGTGGACCATTGCCCATGTCGTGGCTCGAGAATCAGAAGGCCTTGCAAAAGCAAATCGTTGCTCGTGAGCGCGAGTTGAACATGAAGCCCGTGTTGCCAGGCTTTGCGGGACATGTGCCGCCTTGCATCACGAGGCTTTACCCTGATGCGCCTTTGGCTTCGTTGGGCGACTGGGCCGGTTTCGACAGCATCTGTTGGTGCAAGTTCCTCGACCCGCTTGACCCATTGTATACCGAAATCCAGAAGAAATTCATTGACAAGCAGACCGAGTTCTATGGCACCGACCATATCTATGGCATCGACATCTTCAACGAACTCATCCCCCACCGAGTTGGGAGCCTGAATACTTGAGCCGCGTGAGTCGGCAGGTCTATGAGTCGCTTGAAGCCGCCGACCCCGACGCCAAATGGCTCGAGATGGCATGGCTTTTCTGGAACGAGCGTCAATACTGGGAAGTCGACAACCGCATCGAGGCTTATATCACCTCCATGCCGAAAGATAGGCACATCATGCTCGACTACTACTGTGAACGGCAACCCGTGTGGGAGCGCACCAATGCCTACTATGGCGTGCCTTACATCTGGTGCTACCTCGGCAACTTCGGCGGCAACTCTATGCTGGCTGGCAACCTTGACACGGTGAATGTGAGAATCGAAAGAGCCTTTGAAAAAGGTGGCGACAACTACATCGGCATCGGCTCCACCTTGGAGGGCTTCGACTGCAACCCCTTCATGTATGAATATGTCTTTGAGAAGGCATGGGACAACCCGCTCACCAAAGATGTGGATGCCTGGGTGAAGTGTCTCGCTGACCAACGTGGCGGCAAAGAAGATCCGAATATGAGAGCTGCTTGGACCTTGCTGGCCGACAGTATATATAATAAGGTATCGTCGCCGGGTCAGACCGTCCGCATCAACCAAAGGCCGACGATGGGAAACATTGACGAATACCGCCAGTATTATGTGGCTCCGACCTATTTGTATAACAACATCACCTTGTTGGATGCCTTGGATGACCTGCTCGCTGCCGACTGCAACACCCGCACACGTCACTTCGATGTGGTCAACATCACGAGGCAGTTGCTGGGCAACTACTTCAGCGACCTCTATGCCGACTATGTGAAGGC
>CADAPW010000210.1 GCA_902789915.1 uncultured Bacteroidia bacterium
AATTGGGGGTATAGGAATATGAGAGAAACGGCCCTTCGACAGGCTCAGGGACCTCAACGCATGATAGTAGTAGAAACCGCTGAAGGACTACAACAATTGTTACTGCTATGACTGACAAGATGACTCCTGCTCAGCGGCATTACTGCATGTCGCGCATCCATGGCAAAGGCACCAAGCCCGAGCTTAAGGTGCGGCAATGGCTGTGGCAACACGGCTACCGCTATCGCCTCAACGTGAAGAGCGTGCCGGGCAAGCCCGACATCGTCATGCGGCGGTATCGGACGGCGATTTTTGTGAATGGGTGTTTCTGGCATGGGCATCATGTAGAGACGCGATTAATCGCGTCTCTACCAGAAATCATCAATTCATCGTGTTGCAAGATCCCGCAGACGAACCGGGAGTTTTGGGTAAACAAGATCAAAAGAAACCAGGAACGCGACCAAAAGAACTATCAAATACTGCACGACAACGGATGGCAGGTCATCGTGGTGTGGGAATGCCAACTGACGCCCAAACGCATCGAGGAGACGATGCTGCGCGTGGAACTGATGCTCAACGAGCATTTCCTGGCCATGCACCAACCGAAAGTGGTTCCCTACGATGTTCAGGAGGCTCCTATTTCTATGGCAGCGGAAGAAGACGGCTATGAAAAAAGGTGAAAATTCAAATATCTTTATATCTTTGCAGTCTCAAACCAATTAAAACGCATTAATAATGAAGAAGATTATTACCGCAATAGTGATACTTTTGTTCGCAGGAATGGCAGCAATAGCCCAAGAAACCACCTACGCCAAGAGCGACTTCGTCCCGGGTGACGAGATTATTTTCGACGACAACTTTGAAGGAGAGAAACTGGGCGAATTCCCGCTGAGTTGGGATTTGCTGGACGGCTATGCGGAAATGGCACAGCAGCAGGGACGCAACGTGATTGCCTTCACCGACAACGGCCTGGGACAGGTGATGCCGCTGATGAAAAAGAAATGGGATTGGCTGCCAGAGGTGTTCACGGTGGAGTTCGACCTCTACGTGGCTCCGATGACTACAGGGGACGAGGAGGAGACAACGCTCGATATGAGCATTTATTTCGGCGACCGCGGCGATGACAGCTACTACAATGCATCAAGTTACGTAAAATTCTGGTATAGGGAAGACGGCTCGTGCAACCTGTCGTGGAGCCTGCTGAAACCGGATGGGGACAACCAGTCGAGTGGAGAGAAGATGCTGGGACTGAACTCAGGCAATAGCGACTACCTGGAAAAAGACAACCCTGTGGTTGCCGGCGAGTGGAACCACTTCGCTTTCTCGTTCAACAAGCGAGCTTTCAAGGGTTATGTGAACGGCGTACGTATGATTAACGTACCGGTTATGAAGGCTCCTGGCTATTTATTCTTTGCCAGCGGCGCGTTCTATCGCTACACTGGATTGAGCAATGTGCGCATTGCCCAAGGTGCCGTGCCGCTCTACGACCGCCTCACTACTGACGGCAAAATTGTCTCCTACGCCATCACTTTCGAGACTGGCAAGGCCGATTTGAAGCCGGAATCCGTCATCGAAATCAACCGTGTGGCCAAACTGATGCAGGAGCATCCCGA
Organism: uncultured Bacteroidia bacterium; assembly: GCA_902789915.1. Classification (GTDB taxonomy): domain Bacteria; phylum Bacteroidota; class Bacteroidia; order Bacteroidales; family F082; genus Limimorpha. Next base: position 1,593 of record CADAPW010000210.1, read on the forward strand.
GCTTGAGTTCGAGGTGCAGGGCCATTGCGACAACACTGGCACCGATGCTGTGAATGACCCGTTGAGCCAACAGAGGGCCGAGGCCATCGTGAACGCCCTTGTGAAACAAGGTATCGCGCAATCACGCCTCACACCTGTGGGCAAGGGCTCTCATTCACCCATTGCTCCTAATGATACAGCAGAAGGTCGCGCCAAGAACCGTCGCGTGGAGTTCGTGAAGAAATAAGCTTCAGATCAACATTCTTGTATTTTTCCTATATTCAGCATAGCCCGGCTTGTTTTGGAGCTGGCGCCGTTCCATCATGGGAATGCTGATGAACAGGAAGAGTGCTGTCATGGCTACGGGGGCGATGATCAACCAATCAAAACCGTAGATTGAGGCATACATGGTCCAAATGCCCCACCACATTGAGATTTCGCCGAGATAGTTGGGGTGACGACCGTGCTTCCAAAAACCCACATTACAATACAGACCTGGGTGTTCTTCTCGGAAACGGTGGATCTGGGTATCGGCAACCAGCTGCAAAGTGGCGGCTGAAATGCAAATTGCAAAGCCGAGCCAAGTCAAAAGATTGGCCGCTTCCGTCGACTCAAACAAGCCGAATCCAGGAAGCATGGCTGCGAACACCAGTACGGTCGGCATCATGTTCAAGCCAAAGAAGTTGATGATTTGGAAAATGAAGGGCGACTGCGTTTCGCGATAACGGGTATAGCGCCAATCCTCATGGGCAAGGCCCTTGAAGGTATAGGCCCAATTGCCCGTCAAACGGATGCCCCAATACCAAACGGCGATGAGTAACAAGATGACGGGTAAAGTAAAAACCGACTTGTAAATGGCCCAGGTGGTAAACATGATGGGGGGTGCTACGCTCCAATAAGGGTCGTAAACCGACACATTCTTATGGATAATGCCGAAAAACCACACAATAATCGTGGCTACCACATCGGCGACAAACAATGCCCACAGCTCTGACATAACATTTTTTGAAACCTTGAATACAAGAAATCCCAATACTGTGGCTATCAGATAAATAATGCCAATTTGTACAATGCTCTTTGCTTTCATTTCAAAATAAACTCTAAAGTTCCACCCGCCATGATTTGTTGGTGCGTAAGCTTGTAATCTTTAATCGGCTTCCCATTCAGCTTCACGCTCTTGACGTGGATGCGTTCGGGTGTCTTGTTTTTGGCGGTAATGACGAAGTCATTTCCATTTTCAAGATGCAGGGTGGCTTTTTTGAACAATGGCGTTCCGATGACGTATTCTGCTGAACCCGCATGGAAGGGATAGAAACCGAGACTTGAGAAGATATACCAAGCCGACATCTGGCCGCAGTCGTCGTTGCCGGCATAGCCGCAGGGCGTGGCACGGTAGAACTCGCTCCTCACCTGCTCCACCAACTCCTGCGTGCGCTCGGGCTTGCCCGCAAAATTGTATAGATAGACGGTATGATGACTCGGCTCATTACCATGAGCATATTGTCCGATGAAACCACTGGCGTTGCCGTTGACTTCGCCCGAAGTGGCCGTGAGGCTGAAGTTCTCGTCGAGTTTCTTCAAAAAGCCTTTCTTGCCTCCGAAGAGGTCGATAAGCCCTTGCGGGTCTTGCGGCACGAACCACATATACTGCCAAGCATTACCTTCCACGAAGCAAGGCTGTTCGTACGACAACGGATCGAAGCCTTCCATCCAGTTACCCTTCTCATCTTTGGGACGGAAGAAGCTGGTTTCAGGATCGAAAAGGTTTTTGTATGGTGATGCTCACGCTCTCGTCCTGCAAGGTCTGCGGCATGTAACCGTATTGTTCCCAAATCTCAAACGGTGAATTGAAGTGGCTCCGCGTGCTACTCTCAACCATGGCTTGATACGCAGCTTCCACATCGATGCCTGGAATCTCGGCCATGATAGCATCGGCGAGCACGGGGATGGCGTGGTTGCCAATCATGCAGTAGTTGTCCTGTCCCCAAAGGTCCCAAATGGGCAGATAACCGTAGGTCTGATGATGTAACACCATATCCCTCACAAACTGCGCAGCGATGTTGGGAGCGATGAGCGTATAGAGCGGATGGGCTGCACGGAAGGTGTCCCACAGGCTAAAAGTGCTGTGATACGTCTGTCCCTTAGGCATCTGCTTGATTTCAAAGTTGGTGTTCATATAACGGCCATCCACGTCGCTCATCGTATTGGGTTGCATCAACACATGATAGAGTCCCGTGTAGAAGATGGTCTTCTGCTCGTCGGTGCCTTCGATGTCGATGCGGCTGAGCTCACGCTGCCAGGTGTCGTGGGCGGCTTTGACATAGCCGTCAAAATCCCAACTCTTGGCCTCGGCGTACATGTTGGTTCTTGCGCCTAGGTTGTCGACGGGCGAGATGGCGACTTTGACCATCAATTC
>CADAPW010000211.1 GCA_902789915.1 uncultured Bacteroidia bacterium
GACGCTTAAAGTGTTCTTGTTCAAGTCGCGCACATGGCCCTGACTTGCCTTCACCGTATATTCTTTTCCCAAAAAGCCTTCGATGGTCTTGGCCTTGGTCGGTGACTCCACGATAACTAAATTCTTTGCCATAGTCTCATTTTTACGCTAAAGGGTGCTGCAGCAACCCCAAAATTTTCGCGTGCAAAATTAGTGGAATAATAGTTGATAAAGCCAACTTTTTTGAAAGTTTTTTATTATATCATTGGTTTTCAGTATTATAAAATAACTATGGCTTATGGCTAATAGCCTATGGCAGCTTCCCTCCAGAGCGTCATTGCGGACTTGATCCGCAATCTCCTATTTGGGGTAGGCTGCCTGGCCATAAGCCATAGGCTATAGGCCAAAGTAAAAAAATCACTAATTTTGCACCATGGAACAACTACTAGAATTAGCCAAACACGCCGCCATCGAAGCAGGTAAGGCCATCATGGAGGTCTACGCCCAGCCTTTTGAAGTTTACACCAAGGACGACAACTCGCCTGTCACACAAGCCGACCTTCGCGCCAGCAACATCATCAAGGAGATCTTAAAGCCGACAGGCATTCCCTTCGTCAGCGAGGAGGACTTGCCGCCCGACCGTTCGCAATTCAAACGCTATTGGTTGGTCGACCCGTTGGATGGCACAGTCGAATTTGTCAACCGCAACGGCGAATTTACCGTCAACATCGCGCTGATTGACGACAAACAACCTGTACTAGGTGTGATTTATGCACCAGTGATGGACAGAATGTGGAATGCGGAATGTGGAATGCGGAATGCTGAATTATTGACCCCATTAGGTCATTCAGCATTGACTTCGTCAAATGCTTCGCATTTCAGCATTCATAATTCAGCATTTAGTACTAAACAAGAACGTCCATTCACCGTATTAGTAAGTCGTTCCCACCGCTCGCCCGATGTGGACGAATATATTAATAAGGTATTGCGTCCCGCCCATCCTGATTTGGTCATCGACACCCAAGGCAGCAGCTTGAAGTTCGCTCGCCTGGCCGAAGGCAGCGCTGATGTCTACGTCTGCTACAGCAAGACCAAGGAATGGGACACTGCTGCCGCCGATGCCATCCTTCGTGCCGCCGGTGGCAAGGTGCTCCGCATCAGTGATGGACAGCCTTTGGAATACAGCAAAGCTGATTATCCCAACCCGCCGTTTGTGGCGTGGGCGGCATCGGAATGCCGCTAAAATGCTTCCCAAAAATCTTTTGGATAGGATGAAATAGGTGTTAAATTCCCCAAATTTCTTGGACTTTCTCAACAAAAAGTTTGGACTAAACAAAATTATAACCAGTTCATTCCCAAAATATTACAATTTTTCAACCCAAAAAAGTTTGGAATGCTCTTTTAACTGCATGACAAAAGCGGTAGTTTTGTTTCGTCATTTCAAAAATCATTGTTATTGTTTCAGAGGAAATAATACCTTTGTCCCCATGAAACCATGTCGCTTGATATTGTTTTTCTTTTTTTCGGCTTTGGCCGCTTGTCATTCCTCAACACACGATATGAAGCAAACCGCTTTTGATGCCTTGGAAAACGCTCGTGTTCAATTGGATTCAGGCAACAAGGCGGAGGCCATGAAGTTGTTCAAAGAAGCGGAGCATTATGGCCTGATGGCGAATCATACTCTGACGGTGGCTCATGCACGTTATCATATTGCTCAATGTTTAGGCTACTATGCTGACAAAAAAGAGGTCATCTCGTTGCTGAAGTCTGCTGCCGATGGCTTTGGCGAAGATTATGCCGACCGTGCTGAAGCGCTGAGAGAGTTGGGTGATTTCTATCAGTTTCATAAGCAATTTGATAGTGCAGCTTATTATTTGGACCAGGCCATGACCTATGCCGACCAAAGCGGATCAATAGAAGTAAAACGTAATGTCTTGTCTGCTTTTCATACCTTATATTTCAATGCGGGGGATTACGAAAAGTCGGCCGATTATCTCAACCAGTATTGGCTAGCCTCGATTACGGATGATGACGACAACCTGCTCATGTACTACTATCACGACATGGGGAACATCTATTTCGAGTGTGGCGACATGGATTCTGCGGATTATTATTACAGCCGCTTGGAGGAACTTGTGTCCCAAACCGAGCCTAACGAAGATACTTGGTTCTATTACGGCGTCCTGTCCGATTTTGCCGAGGAGCGCGGCGATTATGAAACCGCTTGCAAATATGGCTGTCTGTATGAGGAAGGCAGCAAGCTAAGAGAAATAGAGCAACAGGAGAACAATCTTGCGCTCATCAGCCATAAATACGATAGTGAGGTGATGCGGAACGAGTTGAACCGGAAAATCATCATCAAGCAGCGCATCATCGTCATCATCAGTTTGGTAGCGACTTTGGTTTTAGCAGCGTTGCTGGTTTCGCAAATTCGCTTGGCAAGACGGCGCAAACGTGAAGCCGAAATCAATGCCGAGCTGTTCCACTTCAAGCAGCAGAACAAGGATTTGACCCAAAAACACGTTGAGCACGAGCAAATACAGCAGGACTACGCCGACCGCCTTTCGGAAGCCTTGGTGAAGGAACAACGCATCATGCTGTTGCTGGACAATTATTTGAACAGCAACAAGAAATCCAACCTCCTCAAAGACTTGGAAACCTCCGTTTACGGTGACAAGGACCATTGGGAAGCCATGCTTGAGGTGGTGGACCAGCTCTATCCCGACCTTATGGCAACCCTCCGTAAGAAATATCCTGACTTGGACGAGGACGAAAGGAAGTCCTATATCCTTTCTTATTTCAAGCTCTCGCGCCAAGAAGAAGCCGACTATCTCGGCACCACCGTCAATATGATTGACAAACTGCGCGGAAGACGAAGAAAAAAGATGGAGGGAGGATAAAAAACTTTGGACTATTTCCAAAGAATGTTTGGAACAATTACTGCATTATCTCATTCGTTTTCAAAAATTTACACCTTTTGTAACTCGAAATTGCTTGGAATGCCTGTCCGACCACTTGACAAAGGTGGTAGGTTTGCGCCATCATTTCAAAATCAAAACTTATGTGTAAATAGTGTATCATTCTAAAACACAAATCACCAATTATTCACAATTAAAATCAAAAGCAATGAAGAGAGTTATTTTTCTGCTTGGTATCATGCTCTTTATGGCAGGAGCGGCCAAGGCGCAAGACGCAAAGACCCAGAGCGGTCCTGAAATTGAATTTGAGGAAATGGTCCACGACTACGGCGATGTGCCTTACAACGGCAACGGCGAATGTGAGTTCCGATTCACCAACACGGGCGACGCACCCCTTCTGATTCAAAAGCCCAAGTCGAGTTGCGGATGTACC
>CADAPW010000212.1 GCA_902789915.1 uncultured Bacteroidia bacterium
ATGAAAAAAGCATTTACCCTCTTTTTCCTTGCCATTATGGCGTTGAGCCTCAACGCTCAGACCACGAAAACCATCACTTGGGATGGTATAGAGCGCCAGTACCTTGAATATGTGCCTGCCTCCTACTCCCAAGCTGAGGCGGCCCCCGTCTTGTTCATGCTGCACGGCATGGGCGACGACATCAACAACTTCTTCATGGCCACACAAATCAAAAACGTCGCCGACCAGAATGGCTGGATCGTCGTTTGCCCGCAGGCCCTTGACTTCACCTATAATATACCAAGTCTTGGCTCTCAGGATTTCGGCACCTGCTGGAATGTCGGCAGCACTATCTCCGTCGATTTCTCCTCTATGGGCTTTCCCCTCTCTTTTGACGTCACCGTCAACGAAGATGCCGACGACGAAGGCTTCCTGATGGCCACCCTAGCCGCCATTAAAGAAGAATACAACATCGACCAAAACAAGATCTTCTTTGCCGGCTTCTCGCTGGGCGGTTTCATGAGCCACCGCATGGCTATCAACCATGGCGACATCATCAACAGCATCGCTGCTGTCAGTGGTGTCATCGGCAACGACTTGACCACGCTTACCCCTGTCGACAATGTCAACGTGCTGCAAATCTTCGGCACCAGCGACGAGATGATTACCTACGACGATGGCATGATTTCGCTGCAACAATTAGGCCTCTACAACCTGGGCTTGCCTGTCGAACAGACTGTGGAATACTGGCGCGCCTTCAACCAATGCGATGCGACACCTATCGTGGAGCAATATCCCGACACCTATAGCGACGGCCTCGCTTTCGAGATGTATCAATACAAGAACGGCACCAACGGCACTCGCGTGGCTTTCATCAAGGTCTACAACGGCACGCACACCTGGTATTCGGGTAACAACCACGACATCGACTACAACACCGAAATCGCCAATTTCTTCAACAACACCATCGACGTGACCGATGTGGCCGAGACCTCGCAAGAACCCTTGAATGTCTATCCCAACCCTGCCAACAACGTCATCAATGTTGACAAGATGGTCCAAATCTACGACCTCTGCGGCAAGCTCGTGATGCAAGGCTCAGGCAAAATCGATGTTTCTTCGCTGCCTGAAGGAATGTATTTCGTGAAATCAGAAAACGATTGCAGCAAGCTGATCATCAATCGTTAATACAACAAAAGAAACCTATATAAATCTCTAACCGAAAAGAACCCGAACCGACCCAAAAAGAGTCGGATTGTTTCGGATGCTTTCGGTTAGAGATTTTTCATTGCCGAGAATCAAGGATTCGGCAACTGGTATTGCTGCGGCACGACGAGGGCGCAAATAATGTAAGCCAGCAGCCCAGGGAAGCACGCCGAAAACAAGGAAGCGCAAACCCAGAGCAAACGAACCAACGTGGGATCAATGTCAAAGTATTCGGCGATACCGCCGCACACACCGCAGAGTTTTTTGTCCGTCATCGAACGATAAAGTTTCTTCTTTTCCATTTTTACTATGTTTTTTGTTCCGTCTTTCGCGGAATGAAGTTCATGGGCGCAAAAATACACGCTTTTTCCTTATCCCGAAAGGGGGAAAGCGTGTTTTTTTATTGGAAAAGTTTGTAATCTGTTTCTTCAACCCATTGAATATCAGTGCTTACATGCTGAAATAGTTTGTAACTGGCTGTTTTGTTGTCTTTTTCAGACAAATTTTGTAATACTTTTGCAATCGAAATTCAACAAAACATGTCATTGGACAAAACAAAACGGATTGCAAAACTGCTGGGCTTGGTTTTCGGCCTGTTTTTGCTCTTGCCAGCATGCGGCAGCAAAAGCAAGACGGAACGCATGGCTACTGTTGTGGATGAGGTACGCGCCAAGTACAAGGCCAATGAAGACGTCAGCAATGAGGACCAAATCTTTGAGGCATACGACTACTTCGTGAAGCAAAAAGACTATGGCAACGCCGCGCCTGCCGCGCTTTACAGCGGCTGCGTGCGCCAAGCCAAAAAGGAATATGAGTCCGCGATGAACTGCTACAAGGAAGCCGACAAGTACGGTCGGATGGTTGGCGACTCGGTCAGCGCGGCCTTCGCACAGTATTATATAGGTGACCTCCTTAACGCCAGCGGCAACGAAGCCGAAGCCATCACCAACTACAAAGCCGCGGCAGAATTGTGGGGCGACAGTCTCTCACGCAAGGCCAAATGCCTCAACGCCGTGGCTATGATGAACATCGTCATCGATGAGTATGACAGCGCCTTTGTCTATCTCGACCAAGCCTTGAATTTAGCCCAAACCACCCAAGACAAGGTGACAGAAGCCTCGGTTTGGAATAACTATTCTGTTGCCTATCAGCTTCTTGACAAATACGACGCAGCTTTAAACTGCCTACGGAAAACCCTGCCTTTGGTGGACGAAAAACGTCGCCCCATTGCCTTGCTCAACCTCGCCAAGGTGTATCTGGCTCTGGATGAACGCGACTCTTTGGAATACTATAAAACACAGATGCTCAATGCAATAGAGGAAGTGGAAAGTCAACCCGAGACACAGGCCGCCGTTTATGGTTTCCTAATTAAGGATGCGCTTGCCGTGGGTGACTATGAAAGCGCCTATCAGTTTGAAAAACAGCACGAACAGGTGGCCTTAGACATCCTCGGTGACCAAACCCAAAGCTCCGTCCTCGAAATCCAGAAGAAATACGACTTTGAGGCACAGGCCAACAAACACAATCGCCAAATGCTTTCACGGCAAAGGCTCATCATCGCGCTCACCATCGTATTGATTGCTGCTTTGGTTTTGGTCACTGTGTTGATTCTCAATGCCTTGAAAAAGAAACGCATCGAAGCCGAGATTAATGCGAACTTGCTGGAACTGAAGAAACGCAATGCGCAGCAACAACAAGAACGCAGCAAGATGAAGATGCAATTGGAAGAACTGCAAAAGCAAACCGACGGCAAGTTGAAAGACGAATACCTGCAAAAATGTCATATCATCCGATGCTTTGAAGTGTTGTCGCGCGACAGAAGCAACCCGATAGCTTTCAAGGACTTGGAGAAGTCGCTCTTTGAAGGCGAAGACCATTGGGCAAGTTTCGAGGTGGCCTTTGAGGGCGTGCATCCAGGATTCATCGCCTCTGTCAAAGAACAGTATCCTGACCTTAGCGAAATGGAGTTCCGCTATTGTCTGCTCTCACATTTCAAGCTTTCGCGACAAGAGTATGCCGATGTGCTGGGATGCAGCGTCTATAATGTGGACAAAATTAGGGCAAGCCTCAATAACAAAATGAAACAAAATGAATAAAACAATGAAATACAA
>CADAPW010000213.1 GCA_902789915.1 uncultured Bacteroidia bacterium
CGGCTCGCCAAAGAAGGTCACTTCAGCATTGGTCGGGATATTTTCTGTGCCGCCAAACACCTGCAAGGTGACGCTGTTGTCCTTGATTTTCACCACCTGTGCCAGACGGCCTGCCACAAAGGCCAGTTCATCGTTGGTCACGCCTTGTGCCTCAAGGGTAACGGTGGCCTTGGTGATGGCGCTCAGCTTCGTATAGATACGTTGAAAGGCTTTCTCACTCATGTTTCAGTTCCTCCTTAAGCTGGTTCAAATATTTGTTGAATTCTTCCGACTCGTATTCCGAGTAGTTCATCTGACGGCAGATGTTGATCAGCCCCTTGAAATAGGTCATGCACTCCTCGAAGTTGTCGAACTTGAAGCTGCGGTCGCAAATCTCAAGTATCATGTCGAGCATGAACTTCTGGCGTTCCAATGGGCAGCAGCCGTCGATGGCGTCGAAAGCATCTTGTTGAAGTATCACATAGTCAACAAGTTCTGACTTCCAGTATTGCTCATGATACGACATCGGCACACCGTCATCGCCCAAGATGTTGATTTGCTCGTAGGCGTCCTTACCTTTTCTAATAATGTATTTCGTCTTGGTGACTTTATCGACCCAGCCCTTTTCAATCTTCTCGTCAAGATACTCGATGATTTCGGGATATTCCAGATATTTCGAATAGGAGTCGACGGGGTCGACAGCAGGATAACGCTTCTTGTCGGCGCGGTTTTGCGAGAGGCCGTAGAAGCAACGTGCAGCTTTCTTGGTACTCTCGGTGACAGGCTCCTTCAAGTTACCGCCTGCAGGCGACACCGTTCCGATGAAGGTGATGGAGCCTGACTGTCCGTTGTTGAGTTTCACGTAACCCGCACGCGCGTAGAAATTGGAGATGATGGCCGAGAGGTCCATGGGGAAGCCATCCTGACCTGGCAGCTCCTCCAAACGGTTACTCATCTCACGTAATGCCTGTGCCCAGCGCGAGGTGGAGTCGGCCAGCAGCAAGACCTTCATGCCCATGGCGCGGTAGTACTCACCAAGGGTCATGGCCGTGTAGACGGAAGCCTCACGAGCCGCAACCGGCATGTTGGAGGTGTTGCAGATGATGATGGTACGTTCCATCAGGCTGCGACCGGTATGCTTGTCCTTCAGTTCGGGGAATTCGGTGAAGATCTCCACGACCTCGTTGGCACGCTCACCGCAGGCCGCCATGATGATGACGTCGGCATCCGCTTGTTCAGCGAGGGCATGTTGCAACACAGTCTTACCGCAGCCGAAAGGTCCGGGGATGAAGCCCGTGCCGCCTTCGGCGATGGGATTCAAAGTGTCGATGGTGCGTACGCCCGTCTCCATCACTTTGAAGGGACGAGGCTTCTCGACATAGCCGCCAACGGCCACCTTGACGGGCCATTTCTGGGTCATCGTCACCTTCACCTCCTCGCCGTCAGCATTGGTCAGCGTGGCAATGGTGTCGGTGATTTTGTATTGTCCGCCAGCAGCAACACTCTTCACGGTGTAGGTTCCTTTGAAACTGAACGGCACCATGATTTTGTGAGGCAGCCAGCCTTCTTTGACTTCGCCCAGCCAGTCGGCGGCAACGACTTGGTCACCAGCCTTGGCAATAGGCGTGAAGTCCCAAAGTTTGTCTTCGTCCAAGGCCTTGGTGTATTCACCACGTTTCAGAAACACCCCTTCCATGGTGGAGAGGTTGTTCTGCAGGCCGTCGAAGTTGCTCGAAAGCAGACCAGGTCCCAAGGTCACCTCAAGCATGTAGCCTTGGAATTCCACCTTGTCGCCGATCTGCAGGCCGCGGGTGCTCTCAAACACCTGCACGGAGGCCTTGTTCCCGTTCACCTTGATGACCTCTGCCATCAGCTTGACGCCAGCCAAGTCGATGAAGCAGATTTCATTCTGTGCCACAGGGCCGTCCACCTCTACGGTGACCAGGTTTGCAATGATTCCTGTAACTTTTCCTGTTGTTTTCATATATTATAATTCAATATTCAAAATTTAAAATTCAAAGATTCTGTCGAGGCCTTCGACCTTTCGACAAGCTCAAAACTCATTCTTCTTCAACTATTTCAAGAGCGGTTGTTCCTGTGATTGTCGTAGCGCTGTTAACACCTCCAAAAGTGCCACGCACCTCCTTGACGAGCTTGCGGAACATCTCCTCTCCTTTTGCGGGGTCAAGCTCAGCCCAGCGTTGCACAGTCTTGGCTTTCACCATAAAGGCAAGAATGGCATTCATGTTGAAATAGTCCATGCGGGCAATGTCGGAGGCTTTCTCCCATTTCAGCTCATCCATCTTCTGCTCGCGTTGCACAAAGTCGGCATCGGCAAGGATGTCTTGAATCTGTTTCTCTTCTTCGAAGTCAGCCTCTGGCAGCTCCACCACGAAGTCCTCACCGTTCTTGCCGAGGCGCTTGGCGAGGTATTCCACCTTCATGTTGCGCAGGCGACCATCGAAGTCAAAATACTCGCGGATGAAGCGGTTCTTGCTCTCGGCGGCCTTGGCATAGAAATCGGCACCCAAAGTGTTCTCATCGAAGCCCTCCTCCATGAGTTCGACCAGCTGTTGGTCCTTCTCGGAGAGCAATTCCATGATGCTTTCCTTGACGGAGGCATAGTCAAAGCCCGTGTTTTCGAAGCCCGAAGTCAGTTCAGGAAGGCCGGCGACGATATAAACATAGTTATCCATCAGCCGAAGAGGATTTTCTTGGTGGTAGGACGTAAGTAGTTGGCGATGAGCTGAGTAAACTCCTCATCGGTGAACTGGAGCATGTAGCCGCCGTCCTTGGGCAACACCTTGAAGCCACCGTTCATCTTCTTGGAGTAGTCCACCTTCACCACGCCCTTGAATTGGCTAGCGATTTCGTTCTTCACGAAAGGTTCAACCTCAGCTTTCAACGACTCGGGAAGGATAAGGCTCAAGTCGACGGGAGAGGCATTCTGCGGGTTGAACGCCTTCACAACGCTGGCAATCAATTCCTTGACAAAGGCGGCATTGCCCATGTTGGCTTTCACACCTTCGGTAGCGGCTTTCGTCACCACCATTTTCTCGATTTCCTGTTTCGTCACGGCGATGCTCTGTATGGCAGCCATCTTCACGTCGGCAGTGACCTTGGTCTTCATCTCCTCAGCTTCCTTGTTGGCTTGGGCGATGATGTGTTCAGCCTCGGCCTTGGCATAAGCGATGATGCGGTCGGCCTCGGCTTGTGCCTTCTGCACCAGTTCCTCACCGTCGTGCTTTCCTTTCGACAGACCTTCATTGTACAGC
>CADAPW010000214.1 GCA_902789915.1 uncultured Bacteroidia bacterium
CGGTAGTGCCGAGATAATCCGCCTCCTCCTGGCGCGAGAGTTTGAAATACGATAGGATGTAGGATTTCTTTTCGTCCTCGTCCAAATCGGGATACTTCTTCTGAAGGGTTGCTGTAAGGTCGGGATAGAGTTGGTCAATCACTTCAAGCATGGCTTCCCAATGGTCTTTGTCGTCATAAACGGAGGTCTCCAAATCCTTGAGAAGATTGGCTTTTTTGTTGCTGTTCAGATAATTGTCCAACAACAACATGATACGCTGTTCCTTCATCAAGGCCTCCGAAAGGCGGTCGGCATAATCCTGCTGGATTTGCTCATGCTCGGCGTGCTTTTGTGCCAAGTCTTTGTTCTGCTGCTTGAAGTGGAACAGCTCGGCATTGATTTCGGCCTCGCGCTTGCGTCGCCTTGCCAAGCGGATTTGCGAAACCAACAACGCAGCCAAGACCAAAGTCGCTACCAAACTGACAATGACGATGATGCGTTGCTTGATAATGATTTTACGATTCAACTCGTTCTGCATCACCTCGCTGTCGTATTTATGGCTGATAAGCGCAAGATTGTTCTCCTGTTGCTCTATTTCTTTTAGATTGTTGCCTTCTTCGTACAAACATCCATATTTGCAAGCGGTTTCATAATCGCCGAGTTCTTCGGCATAATCGGACAAGACACCGTAATAGAACCAAGTATCCGCGTTTGGCTCTGTTTGGGACACAAGTTCCTCCAAACGGCTGTAATAATAATCAGCAGAATCCAAGTTGCCGGACTCATAAAAGATGTTCCCCATGTCATGATAATAATACATCAGCAGGTTGTCGTCAGCATCTTCAATCGAAGCTTGCCAAAACTGGCTAAGGTAGTTGGCTGACTTTTCGTAATCTCCCGCATTGAAATACATGACATGAAAGGCCGACAAGCAGTCGCGCTTTGCTTCCAATGACCCGCTTTGTTCGGCATACTCTAGGGCCTGATCCAAATAATATGCTGAGCTATCAAATTGTCCATGGTACTGATAGAAATCGCCCAACTCCCTCAATGCCTCGGCTCGGTCGGCATAGTCTTCGCCAAAGCCCTCGGCAGCAGCCTTCAACAACGAAACAACTTCTTCTTTGTCAGCATAGTAGCCCAAGCATTGCGCAATATGATACCGTGCATGAGCCACCATCAGAGTTTGATTCGCCATAATGCCGTAATGTTCCGCTTCTTTAAACAAGCGCATAGCCTCCACTTTATTGCCTGAATCCAACTGAATACGAGCGTTTTCCAAGGCATCTTGGGCAACTTGCTTCACATCTCGGGATGTAGGATGGCAAGCAGCCAACATGGTAACAAGGAAAGACAAAACCAGATGATGCAGTTTCATGGGGACAAAAATAAACAAGATCTCGTTTCAGCATCACAAAACTACCACTTTCGACAAGCGGTTGAAAGGGCAGTCCAAACTTTTTCAAGGTTTTTGAAATGTAATAATTTGTGAATGAATTAGTTGAAAGTTTACTCGTTCCAAACTTTTTTCGGGGAAGTCCAAGGATTTAGGAGGTTTTTGACCTTAATTCCTCCAAAAACTCCGCGAAAGCAGCGTAATGAGCGAGAAAAGCTCGACCCTGCCGAGGATCATCAGAAGCATAAGGATCCACTTCGCGCCCAAAGGGAAGGCGACATAGGAACCACCTGGTCCTACAAGTCCAACTCCTGTGCCTACATTGCTCAAGGTGGCCACCGAAGCACCAATGGCAGTGCTGAAGTCGGTACCCGTGAAGAGCAAGACGATGGCTCCGGCAAGGAAGACGAGGAAATAAATGAAGATGAACGAGACATTTTTGTAAACGCCACTGGTCGAAATGGACTTCCCGTTGACTTTTACGGGCAACACGGCGTTGGGGTGGATGATGCGCTTCAGTTCAAGCACTGAATTATTGACGAAAATGAGATGACGAAAGATCTTCACACCACCAGAGGTGGAACCCGAACAGCCACCAATAAACATCAGCAAGAAGAGCATAACCCAAAGGAAAGAAGGCCAGGCTGTGTAGTCGCCGATGAAGAACCCCGTGGTGGTGAAAGCCGAGATGACTCCGAAGAATGATTGGCGGAAGGCAGTGCCGAAACTCAGATGGCGGGCGAATACCAACACGATTCCGATGCCGAGGCTGATGAATAGGATGTAAAGTAGGAAGGTCTTGAATTCTTGGTTTTTGAAGATGGCAAACGACCGCCAACTCAACGAGAGCAGGAGTAATGAGAAGTTGCAGCCCGACAGCACCATGAAGATGGTGACCACAACCTGTGAGTAGTTAGAGAAGGCGCCGAGGCTTTCCGTCCGGGTGGAGAATCCTCCCGAGCTGATGGTACTCATCGAGTGGCAGATGGCATCGTAGAAGTCCATGTCACCTCAATAGAGAAGGAGTGTCTCCAATAGGGTGAAAAAGAGATACAAACCCCAGATGCGCCTGACGGTATGCATGATGCGCGGATGCAGTTTGTCGTAGTTGATGCCATTGATTTCCGCTACGAAGAGTTGCATGCCACTCATGCCGAGATAAGGCAGGATGGCGATGGTGAACACGATGATGGCCAAGCCACCGAGCCATTGCGTCATGCTGCGCCAGAGTAGGATGTCTTTCGGCACATCCTCGATACGCGTGAAGATGGTGGCTCCCGTGGTGGTGAAGCCCGACAAGGCCTCAAAAAAGCCATCGGTGAAGTTGGGTACGCTCTTGCTGAGCAGGTAGGGCATGGCGCCGAAAAGCGAGAGCACAAGCCATGAGATGCAGACGACATAGACGCCGTCGCGCGAACTTGTTTTTTCGTCTTTGTGCTTGCGTGTAGCGATGAGTAGGATGAAGCCGGTGAGCAGGGTGATGAGGGCCGAGAAAGGCATGCTGAAGGCGTAAAGCCCGTGGTGGAGATAGGTCACGGGGAGCACCGTCAGCATCATGAGACCTTCGATGAGTATCAGCTGGCCTTCGATGCGGAGGACTAAAGGATGGTTTATTTTAGTTTTCCACTTCATGGGTTGTTTTTTGTCACAAAACCTACAAAAACAGCAAAAGGCTTTCGGGCATCCTTTAGGATGCGTTGGAAAGGAGCCGGTTGGCGACTTTCTTTACTCAACAAATGGTTTTGAAAGTTTTGTCTGTTTTGTGATGCCATAGCATTAATGGAATAAGCGTTCAACAGCAGGGATGCCATTTGGCAGGGCCAGCACCACAACCTGGTCGTCGGTCTCGA
>CADAPW010000215.1 GCA_902789915.1 uncultured Bacteroidia bacterium
CTCTGGGTCGTCAGGGTCAGCGACAACACCATAGAGATTGATATCAATGGTATCAGGATATTCATCGAAAATCACATCTTCGACTGGGTTTGCGATGTATGGCGGCTCGTTTGGCAATGCGGGAAAATGTTCAAGATCATGGATTACACCTACAGCATCTAGATCCATTCCGCCCGAAGCAAAGGCTGTCGGCCACGGGTCGTTGACAGGATTTCCTTGGCAATCGTATGTGGCGTATTCAGGATTAATGCTGCCAACCACGTCAACGATACGAACATGCGTGACATGTTCTTTGTCGAGCAAGGGATTGTCAGGAACCTCGTCCAAGTCAAATGGGGTGCCGTACATAGCACCGTATTTGCTCGCCAAGTTATGGATTTGAGAGGGGTCGATACAGCCCATGCCGCCAATCTGCGTCGATGTCTGGGTGTTGCTATAAGCCGGAAAACGGAAAAAATTCTCACCGTCTGAGCTTACTTCCACAAAACCTAGCTCAAGAAACCAATAACCTGGATTCTGCGCATTTTCGAAACCATTCTCAAACACTGCAAAATCAGGACCAGGACGGTTGCAGATAGGGGAAGCGAAGGTCACTGTCGCATTGCCGCCATCGCCAAGGCAGGTAACACCCATTGTACCCTGGGGATAACCTATGACGTTCGATGCAGGCCATCCAGAACCAGCCATGCCAGCGCTTGGGTTGGCAATGTTCATCGGCCCCGGCTCCGCCACGCAACCCGTTGCCCAGGCAATAAAAGCCGACGAGTCGGCATGCATAGCGGTGGTGCCAGGCTGATTTTGTGCAGGTGCGAATTGCGCCCACAGAGTCACTGGCACCAACGCCATGAACAGGATGAAAATCCTTTTTATCATTTCACCACGAGTTTGGCGGTACGGACGTCACCGTCATTGCTGACGCGGACGAAGTAAACGCCGCTGGTCAGGGTTTCGGTGCTGAGGCGCACTTGATCACCGTTGTTGGCCATCACACTCTCCTTGCTGACGAGACGACCTTGGATGTCGTACACCGAAACCTCGTTGAGGCCAGCGTTCTCGATGGTCACGAAGGTCTCGTTGACGGCAGGATTAGGATAGATCGAGAGGGTGTTAACCATGTTCTCATTCACAGCATCGTACACCGAAACAGGCTCGACGGTCTGTGTCCACACGTATGTCCATTGGGCAATCTCGGTGCCGCATGACTCGTCGCCCCACTTGATGAAGTCGCCATCCACGATGGTTTGCTCATCATAGCCGTACCACGCAGCATAGCCATTAATGTTGTACATGAAGTACATACCAGCAAGAGCCAAATGCAGGTCGCCATCATCGAAGGTGAGATCAGAGACATAACCATACGCTGCATCAAAAGCGAAACGCGGGTCGGCAGCTGCGATGTTGTCCATGAGTTCCTTCAAGATGATGCTCTCGCCGTTGAAGCGGTAACCCCAAGCAAGGCATTTGTTAGGTTCGTTCCAGTTGACTGCAAATACTGCCTTATTCTCGCCTTCGCCAACCCAGTAAAGAATGTCGTCAAAGTCGATCATGGCTTCCTCGGCCAGAGGATACACGGGGGCAATTGGCGTTTCCCAGACATAGGAGTAGGTCTCTGGGTCTGTAATAATGCCGCAGGACTCGTCGCCCCATTTCACATAGTCGCCGTTGACAACGGTTTGTGTGGTATACCCCAGTTGGGCCATTTCGCCACTGACAATGTACATCCACCACATGCCAGTGAGACTGAGGTCAAGGACACCATCGTTGAACATGATGTCGGACAACCAGCCGTTGGCACCTTCGTAGGAGAAACGATAGTCCTTCTCAGCGATTTCGTCCATCATCGCCTCAACGGTGACGGATTCGCCACTGAAGCGGTAACCCCAAGCCAAAGCCGTGTCGGGCTCTGCCCAGTTGACGATAAACACTACTTCATTCTCTCCTTCGCCAATCCACCAGCGGATGTCGGCGGGGTCGATGGTAGCATCTTGTTGAGCGAACATGTTGGTCGTAAAAAGACCAAAAATTCCCATGAGGAATAAAAGTGTAAAGTTTTTAAAACGCATAATACATTAAGTTTAAAGGTTTGATAATAAGTTAATTACCTCAAAACTCCAAGGATAATGTTGGTATACCTTAATGTAATAAGGAAAGGCCAGCTCTTGTCCCGAAAGCTTTGTCTCGCTGACAAGCGGCAGGTCTTCTGACTTACTCCTTTTATCTGACCGCCTTCCCGAAAAACGTTGTTTTCAGTGGCATGATGGCCAGCGTGAAGAGCTTACAGCAGCGGGAACTGTCCGGGATTTGCACCCGATTCCCTATTGAGCCTTGCGGCACCGCTTATCGGCGGCAAAGATAAGCAATTTTTCCATTAGGCATGTCTCAATCAAGAAAAAGTTGCTATTTTTGCCCTTTCAAAACGTTTGATTATTTACGAAATAACTCACATAATGAAAAAGCTAACCACAATTTTCGCCGCCTTGTTCCTTTGCCTTGGGATGGCACAAGCGCAAGATGCCTATTATTCAGGCAACAGCAAGATTTGGAAAAACGACTCGCTGTTATACAACCTCACCGACAGCATCAACATCCAGTTAAAAGCCCTTCAAGTCGCAGAAAACGGAACCACTTACGGCGCAGGATACACATTCGACACGGCTGGTATTCAGGGCCGTATTTGGATGAATGACTCTTGCGTTTTCACTGGCGACACCAACACTTATTTCGACCATTTGGTCCTTACCGCCAACGGCTGGACGGCGGCTGGCTTCAACAACGTCTGGCAAAACGGGGAACTTCTTTATTCCTACAGTCATGGAGAAGACGAGTGCCACATTCAGGGTTTAGCCGTTGACACAACGACAGGCGACATTTATGCAGGCGGCGCTATCTCCTTCGTTAGCGACTCTCTCTTCCATGCCAGCATTTGGAAAAACGACTCGCTCCTTTGGATGGAAGACACCGTTTCGAGTATCCAAAGCATCTGCTTTGGCGGTGGAAACATTTATGCAGCTGGGTTCATGATTGAAAACGACTCCCTCTACGGTGTCATCTGGCAAAACGACTCCATCATCTATCAAATGGAAAACGCCAACTTCGGGCACATCGCTGAATTTAACGGAAGCCTATATTGGTCTGGACTTTCCATGACTGATACAGTATTTTATATTTGGCAAGACGGCGAGGTGCTCTACGCCTTGCCCGAACTTTCTGGAATCAGCAATTT
>CADAPW010000216.1 GCA_902789915.1 uncultured Bacteroidia bacterium
TTTGTCATGGCATTGCTTGTTTTGTAGAGACGCGATGAATCGCGTCTCTACAGGATTTTAACCCACGTGAATGTTTTCCTTCACCAGTTTCATGATTTTCTCGTTGTCGTTGCCGAGTTCCTTGCGGAGGTTGGCATCATTGAAATTGGTGAGGTATTTAATCATGTAGTCGACAATGGCGTCGGAGAACACACCTTTGGCGGTGTAGATCTCGCGGTCTTTATCGAGTTCCTTGGCGGCGGCGACGCAACTGTCAGGCAACTGTTCAAGCGACTCCTGCAATTTCTTGTTCTTGTCGTCGTGGATGTTGACGCCGAGGCCGACGTATGTCTTTTCGGCCACTTCAAGGGCGTTGGGCATCTCGAAGCCGTGACGGGCGGCGGCGCAGAGGGCAGCCATCAGCAGGTACATGTCGGCACAGCCGTCGGAGGCACGCCATTCGAAGGTTTGCTTCTCGCTGAAGTCCTTGTTCGACTTCTTCTCAAGCGGGTTGGCGTTGGCTGACATGTCCTTGCCATTGTTGATCCAGCCGAGCGGCACGCGCACCAAGGCGCTGCGGTTCGAGTAAGACCAGCACAGTGAAGTCGGGGCTTCCTGATGGGGTACCAGACGCAGGAACGACAACGGGTTGGGGTTGCCGAAGGCAGGCAATGAGGTACCAGCGTCCATATAGCCGGCGATGGCCTTCTTGCCATAGTCGCTGAGTTCGCCCTTGTTGACCATCACGCTCTTGCCGTCCTTGGTGAACTTGCAGTGTACGTGCATGCCCGAACCAGCCTTACCCACAGTGATCTTCGGGGCGAAGGTCAGGGTGACACCATATTCGTAGGCCAGCTGACGCATGATCCACTTGGCGACCACGAGTTGGTCGGCGGCATCCTCGATGTTGGTGGGCAGGAACTCGATTTCGTTCTGCTCGTAGATTTTGCCGTCTTTGGTGAAGTTACCCACTTCGGAGTGACCGTACTTAATCAAGCCACCCGCCTGTGCGATGAGGCGCATGGCTTCGACGCGGTATTCGGTGAACTTGTTGAACGGGGCACTCTCGTGATAACCCTTTTGGTCGGGCACTTCGTAGATTTCTTCGTCGTCGGCGATGATGTAGTATTCCAGTTCGCCCATGGTCTCCATCTGCAAGCCTGTGGTCTTCTTGAATACTTCGTGGGCTTTGTGCAGGATGTGCTCAGGTGAACTCTCGAAAGGCTCGCCGTCGCGGTTGTAGAACGAACAAAGGATGTCCAAGGTGGGCGTCTCGGTGAAGGGGTTGCGGAAGTGTACTTCGGCACCACATAAAGGTCGCTCTTGCCGGCTTCGATGAAAGGGAAGAGGCTCGAACCGTCGACACGCTCACCGGCGGTGAGGATGTTCTCAAGGTGTTCGAGGCTGTGGATCACGAAGTTCAAGGTCTTCAGTTTGCCGTCCCAGCCACAATAGTGGAAGTTGACGAATTCGATTTGGTTTTCCTCGCAATAACGGATGATGTCGGCGCGAGTGAATTCTGCTGCAGGCTTTTGGAGGTACTGCACCAGACGATTGGGGTTCATGGCAATTCTTTGGTCCATTACGATTTGTATTTCAGATTTAAAGATTTAAAAATTCAAGATTTAAAATTCAAAATTTAAAGATTATCTGACTCGGGACCAAAACCGACCGCCGAATCGTCATTGCGGGCTTGACCTTAAAAATTCAAGATTTAAAATTCAAAATTTAAAGATTATCTGACTCGGGACCAAAACCGACCGCCGAATCGTCATTGCGGGCTTGACCCGCAATCTTCCGAGCGAGAGGTTGTCGTCTTCGCTCACGGGAGATGGCGGATGTGCCTCCGCCATGACGTTAAGGGCGTTAGGGTTGTGGTTCCCCAGTATCCAACCCGAGATTTTGCGCAAAGATAATAAATATTCCATCATCGTTGACCAAAAGAAGAATAAAAGCAGTTTTTTCCTACGAATCCGTTGCTTTTTCCTATTTTTGCGATAACAAAAGCAAACATTATGGCACTAAGAGATTGGATGATTGCCTTCAACAACGCCAAGACGATGGAAGCCAATGGCGAGGAAGGTCCTGAATTGATAGCGGAATACGAGCGCGTGTTGTCCAAATTGGGTGAAGAGCCGCTCACAGAGGCACAGGAAAACATCCGCAAGGAGGTTTACCGCAATTTAATACAGACAAATGTCTGAATAACAGAATTGTGTAGAGACGTTTCCTGAAACGTCTCTACAACAATTATTCGACGGTAACCGATTTGGCCAGATTTCGGGGTTGGTCCACATTGCAGCCCCGCATTACAGCGATGTGGTAGGCAAAAATTTGCAAGGGCACTGTCGCCAGCAAGGGTGAATAGAGGCATTCCGTCTCGGGAATCTCGATGACATAATCGGCCATCTTGCGTGCCAAAACATCCTTCTCACTTACGATAGCGATGATTTTTCCATCGCGTGCTTTCACTTCTTGGATGTTGCTGAGTACCTTCTCGTAGGTGCTGTGGTTGGTGGCAATGAACACCACGGGCATGTCCTTGTCAATCAATGCGATGGGACCATGTTTCATCTCGGCTGCAGGATAACCTTCGGCATGGATGTAGGATATTTCCTTCAGTTTCAAGGCACCTTCCAAAGCCACTGGGTAGTTTTGCAAACGCCCGAGATAAAGCATGTTGCGCACATCCTTGTATTTCGCTGCAATGTCTTTGACATGGCCGCTGTGGTCAAGTGTCCATTGGATTTTTTCAGGAATGCGGTCGAGTTCTTGGATGAATTCAAGGCGCTCCTCATCTTTCATCGAGCCTTTCAATTCGGCGAGGCGCAAGGCCAGCATAGCCATCACCGTCACTTGCGAGGTGAAAGCTTTAGTGGAGGCTACACCAATTTCGGGACCGGCATGCGTATAGATGCCCGCGTCGGTGGCACGTGAGATGGACGAGCCGATGACATTGCAGATGCCCAACACAATGGCGCCCTTCTCTTTGGCCAAGTTGATGGCGGCCAAGGTGTCGGCGGTCTCACCTGACTGAGAAACGGCAATCACCACATCATGAGGCGTGATGACGGGGTCGCGGTAGCGGAACTCTGAAGCATATTCCACCTTGACACGTATCTTGGCCAGTTTTTCGATGAGATAGCTGCCCACAAGGCTGGCATGCCACGAGGTTCCACAAGCCACGAAGACTATGTTGTCGGCATAAAGCAATTGTTTTTCATACTGCAAGATGCCGCCCAAACGCACCGTGTTGGTTTCGGGATGCAGACGGCCACGCATGGTGTCGCGCACGATGGTAGGCTGTTCGTAGATTTCCTTCATCATGAAGTGGTCAAAGCCGGCCTTCTCAATGCTGTCGAGGTTCATCTTCAGCTCTTGCACATAAGGCATGGCCTCAACATCTTGGATGGTCTTGATATGCAACTCTTCGCCCAATTTGATGCGAACCACCTGCTCATCTTCAAGATACACCACCTTTTGGGTACGGCCTACGATGGGCGTGGCGTCGGAAGCGATGAAATACTCGCCCTCTCCGATGCCAATGACCATAGGACTGCCTTTTCGGGCGGCGATGAGTTGGTCGGGATGTCCTTTTTCCACGATGGCGATGGCATAGGCGCCCACCACATGATTCAAGGCGATACGCACGGCCTCAAACAGGTCGACATGCTCGCTTTGCTGAACGTCTTCGATAAGGTTGGTGAGCACTTCCGTGTCGGTCGACGACTTGAAGGTGAAGCCACGCTTCTCCAACTCCTTGCGCAGGCTGAGATAGTTCTCGATGATGCCATTGTGAATCAAGGCGATGTTGCCCGACTGGGAGCGATGCGGGTGGGCATTCACTTGGTTAGGCTCGCCGTGGGTGGCCCAACGCGTATGCGCGATGCCGATATGTCCGCTGATGTCCTTTGAAGAAGCAAAGGCCTCCAAATCGGAGACTTTGCCCTTTGCTTTATAGACGTTAAGTTCGTTGTTTTCGTTGAGCAGTGCCACTCCAGCGCTGTCGTAGCCACGGTATTCGAGGCGTTTCAAGCCCTCAATAAGGATGGGATAGGCCTCTTGTTGGCCCACGTAAGCAACTATTCCACACATAGTATTGTTAGTAGTTAAAGGTTGTTATCGTTTCAGTATATTAAAATAAGCATCCAACAGCTTCTGCGCCCCAATATAGGCGCTCATCCGCTGGCCACGCACGTCGTTTTCGACTAAGGGAAGCAGGTCGGCGACAAGTTGGTTTTGGTAGAAATCATTTTTCAAGGCGCTATCCATCGAGTCGTACATCATCTGCACGTCTTGTTGGGCGCGTTTCTTATAGAGGTAGCCGTTGTCGCGGATGGCCTGCACGTGGTCGGCGACCATCTGCCACACTTCGTCGATTTGGAAACCCGTCAAAGCGGAGCAGGTCAGCACTTTAGTCTCTTGTCCCGACTCAGGCAAGGGAAAGAGATGGAGCGCATTGCGACATTCGGCGGCGGCACGGTTGGCACGCATCACGTTATCGCCGTCGGCCTTGTTCACCGCGATGCCGTCGGCCATTTCCATGATGCCGCGCTTGATGCCTTGCAACTCGTCGCCAGCCCCACTAATTAATATGAGTAGGAAGAAATCGACCATGGAATGCACCGCCGTTTCAGATTGGCCTACGCCCACCGTCTCCACGAAAATAGTATCGTAACCCGCTGCTTCGCAAAGAATTATCGTTTCACGTGTCTTTCTTGCCACACCACCCAATGTACCAGCCGAGGCCGAGGGACGAATATAGGCATTGGGATGCACCGAAAGCGTCTCCATGCGAGTCTTGTCGCCCAAGATGCTGCCTTTTGAGCGTTGGCTCGATGGGTCGATGGCCAACACTGCCAGTTTCTGTCCTTTGTTGCAGAGATGCACGCCCAAGGCCTCGATGAAAGTGCTTTTGCCCGCGCCTGGAACGCCCGTGATGCCCAATCGCAAGGCTTTGCCTGCATGAGGCAAGCAGGCAGCTATGATCTGTTGCGCCAACTCTTGGTGCTTGGGCAGGGCACTCTCCACCAAGGTGATGGCCTTGCTGAGCGCAACGCGGTCGCCTTTGAGGATGCCGTCGACGTACCATTCCAAAGGCATGAGCTGCTGCTGGTTGCGTTTCATGCGCTCCAAAGCGTTAGGGTTGACTTGGATAGGCCCTTCCACTCCTTCGGTGACTTTGAGGTTGGATTCCCATTCATGTTCCTGATTTTCAAAGTGTTCGTATTCCATAGCGGGCTGC
>CADAPW010000217.1 GCA_902789915.1 uncultured Bacteroidia bacterium
TTGGGCGACATGATGTACTCGTTGTCGAGCATCAATTCATAACCTTCCTCGCGTTCACGCACGTCGTAGCCACGACGGCAGAGTTGCATACAGGCACCACGATTCGAAGACGAATTGTAGATGTCCTGACTCAGGTTGCATTTGCCCGAGATGGCCATGCACAAAGCACCATGGCAAAACACCTCGATGCGCACCAAGTCGCCATGGGGACCCCGAATTTGTTGGCGTTCAATCTCTTCAGTGATGTGGCGCACCTGATCGATATTCAACTCACGGGCAGTCACCATCACATCGGCAAACTGGGAATAATAACGCACCGCTTCCAGATTGGTGATGTTGCATTGGGTCGACATGTGTACCTCGACACCGATTTGTCGAGCATATTGGATCACGCTTTGGTCGGAGGCGATGATGGCCGAGATGCCGTTGGCTTTGATGGCATCCAGCAGCTGGTGCATCTCCTCCATCTCTTCGTCGTAGATGATGGTGTTGACTGTAACATAGCTCTTTACATCATGTTCTTTGCAGGTTTCAGCCAATTGGTGCAAATCGTCAAGAGTGAAGTTCTTCGCCGAGCGTGAGCGCATGTTAAGCTTGCCGATGCCGAAATAGACGCTTCCGGCACCGGCTTGTATGGCGGCTGCGAGGGCTTCGTAAGAGCCCACGGGGGCCATGATTTCGATGTTTGGTTTCATCATTTTTCCATTAGAGCGGCCCTTCGACAGGCTCAGGGACCGCAGTACTACAAAAAAACCAGCCTGAAACTCAAGCTGGCTTTGACAAAGTCGGGATGACAAGATTCGAACTTGCGGCCTCTTCGTCCCGAACGAAGCGCGCTACCGGG
Organism: uncultured Bacteroidia bacterium; assembly: GCA_902789915.1. GTDB lineage: Bacteria > Bacteroidota > Bacteroidia > Bacteroidales > F082 > Limimorpha. Next base: position 845 of record CADAPW010000217.1, read on the forward strand.
CTGCGCTACATCCCGAACCGTTTTGCGCTGCTCCGTCAAAAACTGATAATGCCCAAATGTTCCAACAATATCTTTAATCCTATAAGAATCAGTATGATACCACCAATAATTCCCGCAGACCTTTCGTATTTCGAACCGAAGACATTTCCTATTTTCACACCCAAAACGGAAAACAAAAAGGTGGTAATGCCAATGACCACAACCGATGACCACAGTTTCACTTGGATACAAGCGAACGAAACACCCACCGCCAAAGCATCGATGCTGGTGGCGATGGCCAAAAGCAGCATGGTCTTGAAATCAAGGGCACCGTTTTCTTTGCCTTCTTCTTCCTTACCCCAAATGGCTTCCCGAATCATGTTGGCGCCTATAAAGAAAAGAAGACCGAAGGCTATCCAATGGTCGTAGGCCTCAATCATCTCCTGAAACTGCGCACCCAAGAAATAGCCAATCGTAGGCATCAAGGCCTGGAAAAAGCCAAACCAAAGACCACAAACCAAAGCCATGCGCCAAGAGAATTTCTTGGTAGTCAAACCCTTGCAGATGGAGACAGAGAAAGCATCCATCGATAGGCCTATGGCAATCAGAAGCAACTCAAAGAAGGTCATTTTGCTTGAATTATGACGCAAAAATAACACATTTTGCCCTGCCAATTGATAAAAAGCATATTTTTGCGCTTTGTAGGGCTGGCACACAGTGGCAGCCACGAATAATCAATGAGCGCGGCTGCCGTAGTACGACAGCACTACAAACGGACAACAAAATTACCAATATGAGAAAAACCTTACTATTGATGCTTGCCCTGCTGCTGACGGTGGGCAGCTTCGCACAAGACGAGCAGAAACCGAAAAAGGCGAAAAAGGCCAAGAAAGAAAAAATCTATAACGAGAAAGGCGAAATCATAAAGAAAGGATGGAACTTCGGTCCCCTGCCCGTGTTGGGCTTCGACAGCGACCTGGGCTTCCAGTACGGCGCATGTGTCGACATCTTCAACTTCGGCGACGGCACACGTTATCCGCGCTATTTCTACAAGTTCAACGTGGAGGTCTCGCGCTACACCAAAGGTTCTGGCGTGTTCCGCTTTTATGCCGACATGCCTTATCTGATCAAGGACACCAAACTTTTCTTCGACCTCACTTACAACTATTCGAAGAAGTTTGAGTTCTTTGGCTTCAACGGCTATGAGGCCAGCCTCTTCGACCCCAACCTCGCTGACAATGTGGGTGTCGAGGGTTACAAGAGCGGTTACCACTTCATCAAGCGCAACACCCTCCGCTTTGTAGGGTCCATGCAACGTAAGTTTTTAAATGTGCCCAACATGAACTGGGTTGTCGGTCTTGCTTATTATAACGTCAAGACCGACAGCATCAGCCTCCCGGGGTATGAGGGCCAACAGACCCTGTACACCAACTATGTGAATGCTGGCATCATCAAAGAAAACGAGAAAAACGGCGGCAATATCGCACAACTACGCCTCGGTTTGATTTTCGACAACCGCGACCACAACAGCGACCCCTCGAAGGGCGTCTATGCGGAATACACCCTCACTGGCTCTTCCGACTTCATCGACGGCAATGGCTACAATTACCTTGCGCAAACTTTCATCTGGAGACATTACATCCCGCTTTACAAGGACAAACTGACCCTCGCCTATCGTTTAGGAGTGCAGCATAAGATCATGGGCAACGCTCCTTGGTATATGATCAACAACATCAACACGCCCTTCTTCCAAAAGATGTACACCGAAGGTTTGGGCGGCGTGGTGACCATGCGTGGTGTGAACCGTAACGGCGTGCTCGGCGATGGTTTTATCTTAGGCAATGCCGAACTTCGTTGGCGTTTCCTCGATTTCAAGTTCATCAACCAGAACTGGCAGTTGGCTTTTTCACCCTTCTTCGATGCTGGTATGATTATCCAGCCTTTCCGCGAGAAAGAATTGAAAAACGCGGTTATCGAAGATGTTGAATTATATAGCGGCACAATTGAAGGCATCCACACTTCTGCAGGCGCCAGCCTGAAAATCATCATGAACCGCAACATGATTCTCGGCGTTGACGTGGGTCGCGCCTTGGACAACCGCGATGGCGAGAAATTTAAGGTCTTCGTCGGATTTAATTACATTTTCTAAAACTAAAAAGGGCAGCCGGTCGGCTGCCCTTTTTAGTTATTTCGCTTTGCCTTGATTGGCGACAGCGGCCATCAGCGCAGCCACCTTCTCGGGATCACCGAGGAAGAAGTCCTTTTGCAGCTTCATGTTGTCGTCGAACTCGAAGACGTACGGAATGCCCGTCGGGATGTTGAAGGCGATGATTTCGTCGTTGCTCATGCCTTTCAACACCTTCACCACGCCACGCAGGCTGTTGCCATGGGCCACCACGAGCACTTGGTCGTGGGTCTCGAAGGCCTTCATGATGTTGTTCTCATAGTAGGGCATCACACGCTCGATGGTGTCGCATAGGGCCTCGGTGAGCGGGATTTGCTCATCAGTGAGTTCAGCATAGCGCGGGTCCATGCGAGGACTTTTGGGGTCATTCATGTCGAGCGCAGGCGGACGCACATCAAAAGCGCGACGCCATAGGCGCACTTGTTCATCGCCGTATTTCTCGGCGGTCATCTTTTTGTCGAGGCCTTGCAGCTGACCATACGACTTTTCGTTGAGCCGCCATGATTTGTAGACTGGCAGCCAATCCATGTCCATGGCCTCGAGGGCGAGGTTCAAGGTCTTGATGGCACGCTTCAGATAAGAGGTGAAGCAGATTTCAGGCTTGTAGCCGTTCTCTTTCAACACTTTACCAGCCTCTATGGCTTCTTGGACACCTTTTTCAGAAAGGTCAACGTTGGTCCACCCCGTGAAGAGGTTCAATTTGTTCCATTCACTTTCACCGTGACGGATTAAAATCAGTTTTTTCATCGTTGAATTGTTTATTGTTTAATCGTTTAAATCTTTGATTTGACGTAGTTAATTGTTGTTTTCAAGATTCTTTCTTTGTCTATGTCGTTTCGGCTGTTCCTCTTTGGCTTTCGATTCTTCGGTAGCTTCCGTCGACAATTCCGTTAGCGTTTCGTTTGACCCGACTTCAGCCTTGGGC
>CADAPW010000218.1 GCA_902789915.1 uncultured Bacteroidia bacterium
TTCCTTGTTGATTCCAGCCGAAGGCAAGCTAGTCAAATTCATTTTTTCCCGTGTTGTGGAAAACGAAACGGAATGCAAGACACAAGTTGTTATCGCCGATGAAAACAACGTCTATACCAAAATGTCGTTGACTTTCAGTTATGAAGCCCTCTGATGCCATAGCGATACCAACCAAGATGCGGCAGATGAAAGTCTGCATCGTCATGCCGACCTACAACAACGGCGGCACGCTGCACGACGTGGTGGAACGGGTGCTGGCCTTTTGCGAAGATGTTATCGTCGTCAACGACGGCTGCACCGACCATTCGGCTGAAGTCTTGGCTTCGTTTGGCGAACGTATCACCGTGGTCGACTATGGCAGCAACCGTGGCAAAGGCTATGCCCTCAAACAAGGCTTCGAGAAAGCCAAGACCATGGGCTTCGACTACGCCCTCACCATCGACAGCGACGGACAACACTTCCCCGAGGACATCCCTTTGTTTGTGGAGGCCTTGGAGCAATATCCCGGTGCCATGATAGTGGGCAGCCGCAACCTGAAACAGGACAATATGCCTGGACAGAACACCTTCGCCAACAAGTTTTCCAACTTCTGGTTCAGGGTACAAACGGGCCTCGACCTCCCCGACACACAGACGGGTTACCGGTTGTATCCTTTGAAAAATATGCCTTGCCTCGCCCTGCTCACCTATCGCTATGAGGCCGAGCTGGAGCTGCTCGTCTTCTCCGCTTGGCGTGGCACAGAGTTGGTTCCCATCAAAATCAATGTGTTTTATCCCGAAGACCGCGTCACGCATTTCCGCCCATTTTGGGATTTCTTCCGCATCAGCGTGCTGAACACAGTTTTGTGTGTGTTAGCACTGGTCTATGGCTGGCCCTCACGACTTATCCATAAACTATTAAGGAGGAAGACGGCATGAACAAGTTTTTCCTTAATATCTACGACCGCCTGTCGCGCAACAAGTCCCTGTCCATCTTCTTGATGGCTTTCGTCTTGGGTTTGTGCGTGCTCTCAGCCCTGCGTCTGGATTATAAGGAAAACATCGCCGACTTCTTGCCCACCGACCCCGAGAAGGAAAAATATACTTCGGTCTACGATGACCTTAGCAACCAAGGACAAATCACCGTCATCTTTGCCGCCGACACCACAAAACTCATCGGTGACGAAGCCCTTGACGCGGTGATGGATGCCATGGATGCTTTTGAGACGAACTGGCAGGTGGAAGATACCGCTTTGCTGGTCAGCGACATGCGTTGCAAAGTCGATGACAGCCAAGTGTTTGACGCCATCGACTTCATCCGTGACCACCAAGCCTTATTCTTGACAGAGGCCGACTACCACCGCATGGATTCATTGTTGGCCGAGCCGGACTATGTGGCCACCTGCATGGGCAACATCAAACGGATTTTGTCGATGCCCACGGTCAGTTTTGTGGTCGATGGAGTGAAAGCCGACCCTTTGAATCTCTATTCTCCCTCTTTGCAGCGTCTCAACGCCCTCAACCCTACGCAAGGCTATCGTTTGGAGGATGAATATCTCTTCAACGAGCGCGGTGACATGGGTTTTGCCTTCTTCTCTTCACCTTTTTCGGGCAGCGACACCAAAGGCAACGCGCGGATTGTGGAACTTATTAATAAGGTGGTGGCCCAGACAGAGGCTTCTTCACCAGATGTGCATATTTCTGCCGTAGGAGCACCCACCATCGCTGTCACCAACGCACAGCAAATCAAAAAAGACAGCCTTCTCTCTGTTTCTTTAGCCCTCGTGCTGATTTTCGGCATCTTGATGTTCACCATGGCACGAAAGCGCAACCTGCTCTGGCTTGGCATCTCCATACTCTTTGGCTGGATCTTTGCTTTGGCGGTCATCGCCTTGTTCAAGTCGAGCATCTCCATCATCGTGGTGGGTATCGGCTCGGTCATCGTGGGTATCGCGGTGAATTATCCCTTGCATTACCTGGACCACATCAAGCAGGAACCCAATAAGCGCGAGGCCTTAAAAGATGTCATACAGCCTTTGGTCATCGGCAACATCACAACCGTGGCAGCCTTCGCTTGCCTTATCTTCGTGAAGGCGGAAGCCATGCGCGACTTGGGACTCTTTGGTGCCTTGTGTTTGCCGTAGTGCCCAAGAAAACGAAGAAACTCTTTGTCGATGATGGCAAGGCACCCTCCGAGACTTGGCGCAAAATAAAGTTGTACGCTTTCTGGCCTTTGGTCATCATCACCATAATACTTAGTTATTACAGCCAAGACACCGCCTTTGACGCAGACTTGCACAACATCAACTACATGACGCAACAGCAGCAAAAAGACTTGGATCTGTTGAACGAATCGCTGCAAAAGGAAGGCGAGACGGACTTGATTTATGTCGTTTCGGAAGGTCAGACTCTGCAAGAGGCGTTGGTGAGGAATGAAATAGTGATGGCCGATTGTCGTAGATTGCTCTCAGACAGCCTCTCTGTTGTGATTTCCGGTCCCGATGGCTTGTTGCCTTCCGTTGAAAAACAAAAAGAATCTTTGGCATGTTGGACGGCGTTTTGGGAGCGACACCTCGAAGTTGTTGATCAAGTGAAGCAAGAAGCAGTAAAAGCCGGTTTCACGGAAGATGCATTTTTGCCGTTTACCGAAGGAATCACAAAACAATACGAGCCATTGTCTGAGGACGAAATGGCACCTTTGCAGACGCTGTGTCAGAATTATACCTTACAGCACGATAGCATTGCCAGGGTGGTCAACTTCGTGCGGGTGCCTCAAGATGTTTCTGAGGTAGTTAAGGAACGGATACGGCAAGTTATTTTGAGCCATTGCGAAAAACAAGGCGATGCTTTGCGTCATTGCGAGGAACGAAGCAATCCAGAAACATCGGCCCGCCGACAGGCTCAGGGACCTAATGAATTCGGCCCTTCGACAAGCTCAGGGACCTTGGTTTCTAATGGCTTTGTCTTCAGCATCAGCGATGTGGGCAACAATTTGGTCACGGCGCTGTCCGACGACTTCGACTACATCCTTTATGTGTGCAGCATCGTTGTATTCTTCTTCCTTTGCCTCTCGTTTGGGCGCTTGGAGTTGTCGCTGCTGGCTTTCCTGCCCTTGACGGTAGGCTGGGCTTGGATTTTGGGTATCATGCATCTTGGTAGCATCAAGTTCAACATCGTGAACATCATCTTGGCCACCTTCATCTTCGGTCAGGGCGACGACTACACGATTTTCATCACGGAGGGCTTGCTCTATGAATACACCTACGGCAAGAGAATGCTGAAAAACTACCGCAATAGCGTCATCCTCAGCGGCATACTGATGTTCATTGGCATCGGCACCTTGATTTTCGCCAAACATCCCGCCATGCGTTCCTTGGCGGAGGTGGCCATCATCGGCATGGCAACGGTGGTCTTCATGGCTTGTTACCTGCCGCCTTTTGTCTTCAATTGGCTGACCAAGAAAAGAGGCCAATTGCGCCAAGTGCCACTGACTTTGAAACGGATGCTTTACACTTTCCTGACTTTCTTGGTGTTTTTCATCGCCACTTTTGTCATTGTCACGCCGTTGACTTTGGTTTATATGCTGTTGGGACCGAATACAGAGAAAAAGCGCTACCGATATCACCAGATGATTGCTTGGGTGATGCGCACAGCCTTGAAAATATTGCCTGGCGTGAAGTTTCACTTGAACAATAAAGCGGGAGAAACCTTTGACAAGCCTGCCGTCATCATCGCCAACCACCAGTCGCACCTCGACTTGCTTTGTATGATGCTGTTGAGCCCCAAAGTGGTGCTGCTGACGACCGATTGGGTGTGGAAAAACCCCGTTTATGGCTTAATCATCCGCTTTGCTGATTATTACCCTGTTTCCGATGGCTACGACAAGAATGTGGATCGACTGAAAAAATTAGTGGAGCGAGGATATTCCGTTGTCGTCTTCCCCGAAGGTACGCGCTCTGAAACGGGCGAAATACTTCGTTTCCATAAAGGTGCTTTCCAGTTGGCGCAGGCCTTGAATGTGGACATTTTGCCTGTGTTCATCCATGGTGCGAGCCATGTGATGCCCAAGAAGGACTTCGTGCTGCGCGAAGGTCAACTCTATGTGGAAATCGGGGCAAGGACACCTATCGAGGAAGTAAAAGCCATGGAAACCCGTGCCTTGACTTCGCAATTCCACGAGTATTACATCAAGCATTTTGAAGAGATTCGTCGCCAGCGCGAGGACACCGAATATGTGTTGCCATTCGTGCGTTACAAATACATCTATAAAGGTAACGAAAATGAACGGGAATGCCGCCGCAACCTAAAGCACATCCGCACTCAGGCTGCCCAAATCAATGCCTTGGAAGGCCAAAGTATCTTGGTAAAAAACAGTGGTATCGGTGAATTGGCTTGGACCATCGCCTTAGTGCACCGCGACATTCAAGTCTATGCCGAGGAAGCCGATGAGGACAAGCATTTAATTGCCTCGCACACCAGCTACATCCCTGACAACCTGCATTTTGTTCTCGATGGTCAAGAATTGCCGACTTGTGAACAAACCATAGATACCCAAACATTTTTGAAATGAAGACTTGTATCATCATTGGAGGTGGCATTGGTGGCTTGGTGACGGGAGCATTACTGGCCAAGGAAGGTTATCAAGTGACGGTATTGGAGAAAAACGCCATTATCGGAGGCGGCTTACAGACCTTCAAGCGGCATGGCGTGAGTTTCCCGACGGGGATGCACATCTTTGGCGGCTTTCAGGAGGGAGGAAACCTGCGTAAAATATTTGGATATTTGGGCGTCATGGATAAGATTTCACTCCATCCGACGGATGAAAACGCCTCTGATGTGGTCACAATGATGGGTGAGGGAGAAACGTATTGTCTGCCGCAAGGCAAGGAACATTTTATCGCCTATCTTTCAGAAAAGTTTCCCGCTGAAAAAGAAAACATTAAGAAATATATCGAACGACTTTTTGAGCTTTCCGAAGAAGAGGATTTGTTTTATTTGCGGGAAGCATCGACAGACCAACATTCGCATAGCGACGATTTTTTGGGTTCAGTCAACCAGTTGAGGGATCGATATATCGCCGACCCGAAACTAAAGTCTCTATTATCGTATCTCAATCCGTTATATGGTGGCGACCCACAGACTACGCCAGCCTATATCCACGCCCTGCT
>CADAPW010000219.1 GCA_902789915.1 uncultured Bacteroidia bacterium
GCGGGGGCGCACCTCTTCCCATTCCGAACAGAGAAGTTAAGCCCCGCCGCGACGATGATACTGCGGGAGACCGTGGGAAAGTAGTTCGCCGCCCACCCATAACGGAGACCCCGTCAGCGACAGCTGGCGGGGCTTTCTGTTTTTATGACGATGGTGTTATTTTCAATCTTTCTTTTTTCTATCTTTGCACCACATTTTGAATGCCATGAAAGAACTATTGATTCGCTCGGCTTCGGGATTGGTATTGGCTGGCGTGTTGCTCGGTTGTATCTTCGCATCGCCTTGGGCTTACGCAGCCTTGCTGCTGTTCATTGTTGCCGTGGGCACTTACGAGATGTCGAGGCTGATGAAGATGGATTCAGCAGTGGGCATCTGCATCGGTGAGGCTTTCTCCCTAAGCGCTTTTGTTTTGGCCGCTTTGGTGGCCCTTCAAGTCATTGGACAACGTTGGCTGCTGCTTGAACTACCGCTGCTCATGGTGCCTTTCCTTTACGCCTTGTTTTCGGTCAAGCACGATGCAAAGCCTATCTTTACCTACCTTTTTGCCTCCCTCACTTTCTTGTGCCTGCCGTCTTCCCTTATGCTTTTCATGTATCGTGGTGATTTGTTCGGCAGTTTTGCTGGCCCAGGCTTGCTTGTCCTCGTGTTTTGCTTGATGTGGGCGAACGATGTTTTCGCCTATCTGACTGGCAAGTTGTTGGGAAAACATAAGCTGTTCCCTCGTATTTCTCCTGGGAAGACCATAGAAGGCAGCATCGGGGGCTTGGTGTTCACGATGATTGCTGTGACGGTTTTTGCCCATTATGCGGATTGGCTTCCCCATTCGGCAGCTATCGGAATGGCCTTTATCGCCGTTGTGTTTGGCACTCTTGGCGACCTGTGTGAGTCGATGCTGAAACGTCAGGCAGGCGTGAAGGATTCGGGCAAGCTCATTCCGGGCCACGGCGGAATTTTGGACCGTTTTGACTCCGTGATGTTCAGCGTACCTTTTGTTTTTGTATTTTTGCTGCTGCTATGAAGATAAGTAAACGCTTACACGAAGAAGGGACGAAAGCCATCCTGATCACGCTTGTTATCGTTGTGGCGTTGGGTGTCCTTGCCAATTGGCTTTGGCCATCGCAAACGGTGTGGCATTATCTTCTTTATGCGTTCCTTCTCATTGTGCTTGTGCTGACCATCCGCTTTTTCCGTGTCCCGATTTGGCGTGAGACCACGCTTGAGGAAGATGCTGTTTTGGCTCCCGCCGATGGCGAGATAGCAGCCAACGAGGAAGTGATGGAAGACGAGTATTTCCACGACAAGCGCCGCCAGATTTCCATCTTCATGTCAATTTATGACGTGCATATCAATTTCTTCCCCTTCGATGGTGAGGTAACGTATTACAAATACCATCCCGGCAAGTTCCTTGTGGCGTTCAAGCCTAAGTCGTCCACCGACAATGAGCACAACACCATCATTCTGAAAGACAAGAAAGGCCGTGAAATCCTCGTGCGTCAAATTGCGGGTTTCGTGGCGCGCCGCATCGTCTGTGACCTTGAGCCTGGCGATGAAGCCATTGCAGGTGAGGAACTGGGCATGATCCGTTTCGGCTCCCGTGTCGATGTTTTCCTGCCTCTCGATGCTGATGTCAAAGTGAAAATGGGTGATAGGGCTACTGGCAAAGAAACGGTTTTGGCGAGGCTGAAATGATCAAAGGATTTCTATTATTTCCCTCAAATACTTCACCTCAAAAGTCCTTTCTCCTTCGACCTCTTTCCCGTTTGAATTGAAGAAAATCTGGTCTATCCCCGCTGCACGTGCTCCATCGATGTCGACAGCCATTTCGTCGCCGATGACGATGCTTTCCTCGGTGGTGGCGTTGGCTTTGCGCAGGGCATAATGGAAGATTTCGGGGTTGGGCTTCTTCACGCCGACCTCCTCTGAAACAGTCAAGGTCTCAAAATAAGGCTCCAAGCCCGAGCCACTCAGCTTGGTGTGCTGCACCTCTTGGAAACCGTTGGTGATTAAATGCAAGTGGTATTTGGGTTTCAGATAGTCCAATAATTCCATTGTGCCTGGCACTAATCTGACGATGCGTGGCGACCAATACACATAGTCCTCGCTGAGATGGTCGGCCAGTTCAACATCATGGATGCCATAATGCTCCAAAGGCTTTAGGAAGCGGGTACGGTTTAAGTCGGCTTTGGTGATTTTGTCTTCGCGGTACAGCTCCCAAAGTTGCTCGTTCAAGGGATGATAAACCTCGTGGAACTCGTGCGCGCAGGGAATGCCAAGGCTTTTCAAGTTATATTTCTCGTATATGCGCTCAAAGGCCACTTCAGCGGCGGCGTCGAAATCCCACAGCGTGCGGTCCAAATCGAAAAACAAATGACGGTATGTTTTCAATGGCGATTCTTTTATTATCACAAAACTTTCAAAACTATTCAAAACTTCCTTGCTTGGGGTTGGCGGCTCGCAACCGCGTTGCCGCCGGAAAGCGGGCCGGTTGGCCGCTTTCCCTGCCATTCCTTTATGTTTTGCATGTTTTGTCGGTTTTGTGATGCAACATTTGTCGTTGCCACTCAAACAAAGCCACCGCTGCCGCATGGCTCACGTTGAGTGAGCGGGTGGGGCCGGGAACAGGTATATAGACTACCATGTCGCATTGGGCCAGCAGCTCGTCGCTGAGGCCGTTGCGCTCGCTGCCAACGATGAAGGCCACATTTTCGGGTAGCTCGGTGTCGTAGATGCAGGTGGCGTTGTCGGAGGTCTCGATGGCGACAATCTTCTTGCCATTGGGGACGATTTTACGCAAGTCGGTTTCCTCGCTGAAATACCAACGGATGTTATCACGACTGGAGGCGGCAGCACGGCGCACCTTGCCCAAACGATGTTCGTCTTCCTTGCCCAAGAAACAGACCTCTGTGGCCCCGATGTTGTCAGCCAAACGAATCATGGCCCCGATGTTGTCGGGCGTCATCAGGTGGTCAGCGATGACCATGGGGTGGGGCACACGCTCGAAGAGATGTTCAGGCGTGAGTCCTGCGAACAAGTCGTTGGATTTCAGATAAGCCATAACCGCAAGTCAGGGTGCTGCGTGTCAATCCACGTTGCCGTGCAGGTAGGAGTTCTCTCCGCTGATGCCGTTTCTGGAGGTGGAATAGTT
>CADAPW010000220.1 GCA_902789915.1 uncultured Bacteroidia bacterium
GGAGTACCCTTCATGCCCTTGGGAGGCTCCATCAGGTCGATGTGCTCACGGATGCCGGCAAAGATAACCAAAGCCATGGCGAAACCGAGGGCGATGCCGACGGCATAGACGATGGACTCGCCGAGGCTCAGCATGTGGGCCATGCCGCCATAGTTGAACTCCTTGGTGACCACAGTCAGCGCCACGCCCAAGACGGCGCAGTTCGTCGTAATCAGCGGCAGGAACACGCCGAGGGCAGTGTACAACGCAGGACTGATTTTCTTCAGGATAATCTCCACCATCTGCACCAAAGCAGCGATGATGAGGATGAAGGCGATGGTCTGTAAGAAGGTCAACTTCAACGGAATCAGGATGTACTGGTTCGTCAGCCATGTCACGAGGGTGGCCAAGGTCATCACGAAGATGACGGCGGCGCCCATACCCAATGCGGTCGAGGTCTTCTTAGAAGTGCCCAAGAAGGGGCAGATGCCCAAAAACTGGGAGAAGATCACATTGTTGACCAAGATGGTCGATAAGATAATGATGAGGTATTTCATGGCTTAGTGACTTTCTTTTTTGAGTTTGTTGACGATAGCGATAACGAAGCCGAGGCAGATGAAGGCGCCGGGAGGCAGGATGAACACCAGGATGTTGGCCGTCTCGGGCAGGATGGTGAGGCCGAAGATGGAACCGCTGCCGAGGAACTCACGGATGCAGCCCAGCAACGTCAGGGCGAGGGTGAAGCCCAAGCCCATGCCAAGGCCGTCGAGCAACGACGGGAACACAGGGTTCTTCGAGGCGAAAGCCTCAGCGCGACCTAGCACGATGCAGTTCACCACGATGAGGGGAATGAACAGGCCGAGGGTCTCATAGATGTCGGGCACATAGGCCTGCATGACGAGTTGCACCACCGTCACAAACGAGGCGATGACCACGATGAAGCAGGGGATACGCACCTTGTCGGGGATGAAGCCCTTCAAGAGTGAGATGAAGATGTTCGACAGCACCAGCACGAAGGTGGTGGCCAAGCCCATCGACATGCCGTTGATGGCACTGGTGGTCGTTGCCAAGGTCGGGCAGCAGCCCAACAGCAACACTAAGATGGGGTTTTCTTTGATGAGGCCTTTGGTAAAGGTTTGCAGGTTGTTACTCATTGCTTTGTCCTCCTTCCGTTTCATTGTTCTCCTCGACGGGAGCCGCTTCCATAACGGGAGCTTCTTCCTTGGCGGGAGCGTTGTTCATGAATTGTGCCTTGTTGGCCTCAAAGGCTTGGTAAGCCTTGTCCACCGCCTTCGAGAAAGCTCTCGAGGTGATGGTGGCCGCGGTGATGGCATCGACGTCGCCGCCGTCTTTGGTGACGGTCAGCTTGTACGATGCAGGGTTCTTGTCGACGAACTGGTCCTTGAACTTGCCGGTCATGTTGGCGCCGAGGCCAGGGGTCTCAGCGTGCGACAACACCGAAGTGCCTTTGATGGTGCCATCGGCAGCGAAGCCGACCATCATGTCGATCTTGCCGCCAAAGCCGCCTTCGCTGGTCTTCACGGCAGCACCTTGGAAGGTGCCGTTGGCATCGTAGGCCAGGTTGCAGGGGAAGGTCAAGTCGACACCCTCGTAGGTGTATTTCAGCGTGTCGGCCTTATAGGTAATCTCGCCCTCCAATGGCAACACGGCTTGGATGGCAGCCTCATTCTTCTTTTGGTCGACCATGGCGATGGTGTCTTTGGTCATGCCATACACCAGGCCGAGCACGCCGCCCGACACCGCTGCAATGACGAGCAGGGCGACGACCATGTTAATCAATGTTGAAGGTTTCTTGTTAGCCATGGCGTTTAGTTTTTAGAGGGTTTGACGACGCCGAACACTTTGGGCTTGAAGGCCTTGTTGATGAGCGGCGTTAATGCATTCATAATCAGGATGGCGAACGACACGCCTTCGGGATAGGCACCCCACAGACGTATCACCACGGTGATGACACCGATGCCGAATCCAAATAGGAGTTTGCCTCGGATAGTCATGGGCGAGGTCACCATGTCGGTAGCCATGAAGAAGGCACCGAGGATGAGACCGCCATACACCAAATGGTATTGCGGGGCAATGTAAATCTCGGGGTTAATGAGGTGGCAGATGCCCGTGAAGATATACACGGTAAGCAGGATGCTCAACGGCGTAAAAACATCGATGACTTTACGGCAGATGAGGTAGATGGCGCCGAGCAACAGGGCAATGGTACACACTTCACCGAATGCACCACCACGGTTGCCCAAAACCATGTCCATGAACTGCATGTCGCCCACCTGCTCCAAGGTCTGTCTTCCCGACTCCTTCAGGATGCCAAGCGGGGTGGGACCCGTGACGGCATCAGCGAAGAAATCTGAGTCGAAGATTGGGGTTGCCTTGGGCCAGGTGGTCATGGCGGTTGGGAACGACACGAGCATGAATACACGGCCTACCAAAGCCGGGTTGAAAGGATTCTTGCCCAAGCCGCCGAAAGCCATCTTGCCGATGCCAATGGCAACCACGGCACCCACGATGACCATCCAGATAGGAAGGTTGGCGGGCACATTGAAGGCGAGGAGCAGACCCGTCAGCGCGGCAGAGCCGTCGTTGATGGTCAAAGGCCCCTTGATGAGGAATTTCTGAATGAGCCATTCCGTCAGCATGCAAGCACCCACCGAGATGACGGTCAGGCGAAGGGCATACCAGCCGAAATAGTAAATGGCCACAAGCAAGGCCGGAACCAAGGCGAGGAGCACACGGTACATGATCTTCCTCGTGTTTTCCGTCGAATGCACATGCGGCGAACCGGATATTGTATACTTATTCATTGTTGAATTGTTGATTGTTTAATCGTTTAATTGACTCGGGACTGCGGGACATGGGACGCTGGACTCATTCCGCATTCTGCATTCCGCATTCCACATTCAAATTATTTCTGATTCCTAGCCCTAATGATGGCATGCAGTCCATGATGTGGTTGCTTTCGGTCTCGTCGAAGTTGTTCTGCTTGGCCAGTTTGTGGAGCAGGAACGGCTGCAAGCCCATCGGGCAGGCCATGGCGCAACGGCCACAACGGATGCAGTTGGTCTGGCGACGATCTTGAGCCTCGTCAAGGGTCATCAGGAGGATGCCAGAGGTGCCTTTCATGGTGGGGAAGCTGGTGACTGACACCGACTTACCCATCATGGGACCACCGTTGATGACATCGGTGATGCCTTCGGGCAGACCGCCAGCGGCCTCGATGAGGAGATCTGCGGGCGTGCCGAAACGCACACGGAAGTTGCCTGGCTTCTTGACCGACTTACCCGTGACGGTGACGATGCGCTCAATCAAAGGCTTGTTTTTCTGAACGGCTTCATAAACCGCGTAGGTCGAAGCCACGTTGACTACGACGCAACCCGTCTCGATGGGCAGCTTGCCTGAAGGCACCTCACGTCCCGTGATGGCTTTGATGATTTGCTTTTCACCACCCTGTGGGTATTTGGTCTTCAAAGGTTGCACCTCGATGCCGGCGTACAGGTCTTTATGCTCGTTGATGGTCTTGTCTAAAAGCTCGATGGCCTTCATCTTGTTGGTCTCGATGCCGATGATGCCCTTGTCGGTGTTGACGGCTTTCATCAGGATTTTGACACCCATGAGGAATTCTTGCGTCTTTTCAAGCAGGAGGCGGTAGTCGCAAGTCAGGTAAGGCTCGCATTCCGCCGCGTTGATGATGACATACTCGGCTTTTTTGCCTTCGGGCACCATCAGCTTGACGTGGGTGGGGAAGGTGGCGCCGCCCATGCCGACGATGCCGCATTCTTTCACCTTGTCGATAATCTGCTTGGAGTCCAACTTGATGTCGGTGAGGAGTTCATCGGTCTCGATGACGCCCTCGACCCATTCGTCTTGCTCTTCGCGGTCGATGAAAACGGCGGGCTTGTAATATCCAGTGTGGTCCATCACCACGTCGACCTTGGCGACGGTGCCAGTGGCGGGCGAGTGGACGTTGGCCGAGATAAAGCCCTTGGCCGTGCCGATGAGTTGTCCCGTCAGCACACGGTCGCCTTTGTTGACGATGCAGTCAGCCGGTGCGCCGAGGCATTGCCCTAATGGGACGATGATCTGCTTGGGCATCGGGAAGTCTTGTATGGGCAGGTCGGCCGAGAGTTTGTTCTCTTCCGGATGCACGCCGCCCTTAAGGAAAGTCTTTATCGGGTTCATGCTGTGACGGTGTTTTCGGGTTTGACTTCAGTTTTCACTTCCACAGGCTGTGCTTCAGGTTTCGGCTGAGGCTTTACGGCAGGCTCGACACCTTCCAAAGCCTTAGGCTCTGGCTTGGGAGCGGGGAAGTTGATGGCATGGATGCTGCCACGCGGACACACCTTGGCGCACTTGCCACAAGCCTTGCACTTGGCCGGGTCGATGTAGGCCAGATTGCCGCGCATTTCGATGGCCTCGAAGGGGCATTCCTTCAGGCACTTCTGGCAGCCGATGCAGCCCACCGAGCAGTTCTTGACGACCAAAGCGCCCTTGTCGGTGTTGGAGCAGCACACATAGACGCGACGGTCTTTCTTGCCACGCGGACGCACCTCGATGATGCCACGCGGGCAAGTTCTGGCGCACACACCGCAACCCACGCACTTGTCGGGGTCGACGACGGGCAAGCCCGCCTCTTCGTCGATGTGCAAGGCGTCGAAGTTGCACTTCTTCACGCAGTCGCCAAGGCCGAGGCAGCCTTTCGAGCAGCCGCCTTCACCAGCATAAAGCGTGTTGGCGAAAGCGCAGATGTCAGCGCCTTCATAATGCACCTTGGATGGTGAGTTCTGGCAGCTGCCATTGCAACGCACCACGGCAATCTTAGGCTCGAACGCGGCTGCGGTCAGCCCAAGGACGGCTGCCACTTTACCCATGTCTGTGCCAGGGCAGGCGAGGCCGTCGATGTTGCCTTTTTCGGCGGCTTGCTTCACGCAGGCCTCTGCCAAGGCACGGCAGCCGGCAAAGCCGCAACCGCCGCAGTTGGCGCCGGGCAGGCAGGCCTCTGCCTCATCAATCAATGGGTTCTCTTCCACCTTGAACTTCTGTGCCACGAAGAACAGAATCACGGCCAAAATGCCGCCCAGGACTCCGAGAACCACTAAGGAAATTAGTAAAATTTTACTCATTAGTATAGAATTTTGAGTTTGTTTTCGATTTTAAACCTGCAAAAATACGGAAACTCCTTTTTTCGACAAAGGAGAATTTTGAGTTTGTTTTCGATTTTAAACCTGCAAAAATACGGAAACTCCTTTTTTCGACAAAGGAAAATTTTTGCTTTTTTTATTCCACATTGTACTCAAACTTTTGCTTGAGTTTGTCGCGTTTAAGATAAAGCACTATATAATAAGGTACGATCGCGATGATGCTGATAAGCGCGGCAAGGCCTTCGTTTATGCCTAGTCCGAGGCAGGCAAACAGCACGGCCAACAACAAAATGATTGGGATAAGATAGGCCAATATCGCCGCCTTGTTGCCTTGTCCGATGGCCATTCTGACGTTCACTTTCTGGTTGAGGGTGAAGTCTTTGCCTTTGGGTCTCGGCACGGTGAGGATTTTCTCGGCTTGCTCGCCCATGCCGCAGGCACTCTTGGCGTGGCAGGCAGCGCAGGCACTCTGTGCCAGTATCTTGATTTCTAACTCGTCGTCGGTGATTTTCGTGACGATGCCCTCGTGGGAGATGGTTTCTTCGTTTTTCATGCCGCAAAAATACGTTTTTTAGGTTTTGTTGCAATAAAACCACTATTTTTGCAGGTTGAATAATTCGAAAGATGGCCAAAAAGGACAAGAAACCCAGCAAGCTGAAGTCGTGGCTCTCGGCTAAGAATGACGTACTGAAGGCATGGTACAACCGCGACGACAATTTCTTGCGTGTCGTGCGTTTTCCTGGTACCAAACTGCCCTTGATGGATGTCTTAATCGATTTCACCAAACTGTTTACCAAGGGCCGAACGGTAGACCGTGCCGCTGGCGTGGCGTTCAACTTTTTCGTGGCACTGTTTCCCTTGATTTTGTTTTTCTTCACACTGATTCCTTATATCCCCATTCCGCACCTCTATGAGCGTGTGATGACGGTATTGGATGACTTTCTTGTTCCCTCTGGGACAATGAATTATGTGAAGGAAACCATCGACAGCATCATGAACCAGCCTCACGACGGTCTGCTTTCCATCAGTGTTATCATGTGCTTGGTTTTTGGTTCCAACGGCATCGTGGCAGTCTTCAACGGCTTCCGAAATGTCTATGCCAACTTTCTGACGGACAAGGGCCTGGATTTGAAAGGTTGGCTGATGCAACGTCTTTTCGCCATCATTATGCTCATCGTTTTGGGTGCACTGATTGTCATCTCGGTGTTGCTGATTTCGTTGGGTGGTACGGCATTGAAGTATCTTGTTTCACACGAAATTCTGGAAGGCGGCTCTTTCACTTTCTTTCTGTTCAGCGTGCTGCGATGGGTGATCGGCGTTTTCGCCTTGAGTCTCGGCATTTCTCTGCTTTATTATTTCGGCAATGTGAAATTCAACGAGCACTACCGCGTTGAGCGCAAACGAAAGGATTCAAACGGACAAAAACTCTACCGCGATTTTGTCATTTTCAGCCCCGGTACCATCCTCGCCACCTCGTTGTTCGTTTTGGGCACGGTGGGATTCAATGTCTATATCTCCAACTTCTCGCGTTACAATGTGCTTTATGGCTCCATTGGCACGCTCATCATCCTATTGCTGTGGATTTGGATTGTCGCCATCTTGATTTTGGCTGGCAACGACCTGAATTCGGGCATCCGCCGCAGAGTTGACAGAACGAGTGTTTCTGAGATGGCCAACCGTCGTCGCGAAATCGTCATCGAAGACCTGAAGAAACATATCCAGAACTATCAGAAAGCCAACGAATACCGCCTTGAGAGAATAGAGAGGATTAGGAAAAACATGGAAGAAGAGAACCTGTTGATTCGAGATATGGAGGATGAAGTTAGGAACAATATGTTGATTATCAATGCTTACGAGGAATATGTAGAGACCGAGCGGAAGCGTTCCGAAGAGGAATATTCGATTGTTGAAAAATAACACCATGGGCATCGTAGCACGACAGAGTATCAAGGGCACCATCGCCACCTACATCGGGGGGGCCGTGGGCATCGTCACGACTTTTTTCATCCAGACGAAAGCCCTGCAAGCTGAACAGATTGGCCTCATCGACATCCTGCTGCAATGCTCACTGCTGTTTGCAGGCTTGGCGCAGCTGGGCACCAACTCGTCGGCAATGCGCTACTATCCCTTTTTCAAGGATGAGGAACACCGCGACCATGGCTTCTTCGGCTGGACATTGCTTGTGCCACTGGCCGGTTTCTCGCTTTTCCTGCTGGCGTTTTTCTGCTTTAAAGGGGCCATTGTGGATTTCTTCACGAAAGATGCTGAAGTGGGTGCCGATTTGTTCGCCAGATACGTCAACTTTGTCATCCCGTTGGCGTTTTTCATGCTTTACCTCTCTGTTTTTGAGACGAATAGCAACCTGTTGCTGCGTATTGTGTTGCCCAAGTTTGTCCGCGAGGTAGGGTTGCGTGTGGGCACATTGGCCATTTACTTGTTGTATTTTTATAAGGTCATTGACTTTGATGGCGTCATCATTTCGTTCTGTGTGATGTATGGCTTGGCCACGCTCATCAATATCGTCTACCTTCTGTCGCTACAACGTGTGTCGTTCAAAATAGAATGGCATTACATCAAGCCACAATTAAAGCGCGATTTTCTGTTCTACACATTGTTTATGCTTACGGCGGCCTTGGCTGGCAATGCGATTCCGATGTTGTCGAAGTTCTTCGTGGCAGGCAAGACGGGCTTCCACCTGGCGGGCGTGTTCACTATTGCCACCAATATCGCGGCCCTTGTTGAGATGCCGTACCGTTCGTTGGGTGCCATTTCAAGGCCTCACATCTCCGATGCCATGGCCAAACAAGATGTGAAACTGGCCGACAAACTCTGCAAAGCTGTCGCATTGCACCAGTTTATCGCTGGCACTTTCGTCTTTTTCCTTATTTGGATCAACATCGACTTTATATTTGACTTGCTGCCCAATGGCGACATTTATCGTCTGGGCAAGTGGGCTGTGCTGATTCTGTCGATGAGCCGTCTCGTCTATTCCACCCTCGGCGTGGTGACTACAGCCTTGAGCTATTCGAAGTATTACTATTACTCACTGATATTCACCGTTTTGTTGGCGGGAATGTCGGTCGGTCTGAACATTTGGCTCGT
>CADAPW010000221.1 GCA_902789915.1 uncultured Bacteroidia bacterium
CCACGGTCTGAAGGCCAAGGGCGGTATGGGTAAGAGCCAGGCTGAGGAGAAGAAGGCTGTGGAGTGCGGTTACTGGCACCTGTGGCGTTACAACCCCGCACTGGCTGAGGAAGGCAAGAATCCGTTCTCACTCGATTCTAAGGAGCCCAACTGGGAGAACTTCCACGACTTCCTGCTCGGTGAGGTTCGCTACCTGTCAGTGAAGAAGGCTTATCCTAACGAGGCCGAAGAGCTCTTCGCCGAGGCCCAGAAGATGGCCCAGATCCGCTACAAGAGCTACGTTCGTAAGACTCAGGAGAATTGGGAAGACTAATCCTCCTAAGTTAATGTATATCAAGAAAATAGGGGTGAGACGTCAAAGTCTTACCTCTATTTTTTTTCGTGTCAAAAATACTTCATATCTTTGCACCGACATTTCGAAATAAGGATTAAA
Source organism: uncultured Bacteroidia bacterium (assembly GCA_902789915.1). Lineage (GTDB taxonomy): Bacteria > Bacteroidota > Bacteroidia > Bacteroidales > F082 > Limimorpha. Next base: position 434 of record CADAPW010000221.1, read on the forward strand.
TTTAGTCTATTCATGTTTATGAAAAAATTAATGATGATTGCCGCTATGATGGTGGCTGCGCTGACAGCAAGCGCACAGAACGACGACTTGAAGAACGAGTTCGGCGTCTACTATGGTTTCGGAGCAGCCTCCGATATCTTCTCTACCTTTGCTCATGCATTCTCATTCAGCAGCGACGATCAGCACGGATACTGGGGCCCTATCGGCGTCGAGTATTACTATCACACATCGCCCGTGGTTGCCGTTGGTGCCGTTGCATCCATCGCAGGCAGCAAATGGGGCAAGGATAGCGAGGACTATTCATCCAAGTACATCACGCTGATGCCTTCTGTCAAATTCAACTGGCTTCGCAAGCGTCACTTCGGCATGTACTCATCCCTCTCAGCAGGTGTCATGTTCATGAGTCACAACATCGACAACAAATACATTACTGATAAAGACCAGAGAGTATGGTTCATGGCCCAAGGTACACCACTCGGAATGGAGTTTGGTAGTGAGACCTTCCGTGGCTTCACAGAGCTCGGAATTGGTGAGAAAGGTTTCCTCACAGTCGGTCTCCGCTACAAGTGGTAAGCATCAACGCATCGACATAAAAATCCGGAAGTCTTCAGGCCTCCGGATTTTTTTATTGTCGTCTTAGAATTTATAGCCTAGCGTCACCACGATCACCCGTTGGTAGATCGCATCGTCTATGCCTGTGATCAACTTGGTCAGTCCGAAGTTATAACGGGCATCTAATGTGATGCCGTTGTACTCATACGACAGACCCACGGGGATTTCCAGCTCAAACTTCGGCATGTTGAAGTCGTCGTCATTAAACACCGTCTCGATATACCTGTCGAAGTCAACGGTCATATCCCCGTCCTTCAACTGCGCCTTCACCCTGTAGGCAGGCTGCACACCAGCCTTCACAGCCAGTCCCGGCAACACGTAGTAGTTGGCGGTAATGGGGAATGCGGCGTAGTAGAGTTTCATCTGATTCTCACCCTCGAATTTGGCACCCTGATTGGTAAACAGCAGACCCGCTGCCGCACTGAAATCCTCGGTGAAGAAATGCTCAAACTCAACGCCGTAGGCCAGGTTCACCTTCATCTTGGCATCATCCCAGTTGGTCAGCGTACTCATCGAGATACCCACACGCGGCTGGATCGTAATGTCACCCTCCCGATGCTGTGCCGTCGCACTCACCGTAGCCATCATGGCGGCTACTGCCATTACAAAGATCTTCTTCATATTCCTTATTGTTTTGATAACTCTGCCGCAAAGATACAAAAAATTCGCGAAACCTGTTACAGTTTCGCGAAATTATTGCCGAAACATTTGGAAGTTAAGAGAAAAATATCTATCTTTGCAACCGATATTTAACATTTTAACTTTTTATCAATATGGAAACAACGAAAAGAAAAAGAACGCGCGAAGAGGTGAGAGCCGCAGTCAGAGAGACGATTCGCAGAAAGAAGGAGTGGATCGAACAGACCAACAAAGAGTTTGAGATGATCCGAAATGGGGAGATAAAACTCAAGTATTCTTAAAGTTCAATCCTCAACCTTTCTTGCTATGAACACACTTAGTCTGCAAAGAATAAATTTGCACTCACCTTATCTGGTAGGTCAGCCTGAAGAGAATGACTCTTCTTTCTATTTCACTACAGACTTCGGTCTGAAGTACACTATCAGTTTTATGTTGGAGCACTCTTTTGTGCTGAGTGGAGGCTATCAGTTCTGTATCAACGTTGAGGGAGCTGGACGCTCTCCAGGTGACATGAAACTTCGCCAAACGGTATTCGCTATCATCGAGGAATTCTTCGAGGTTAATGGCAGTGAGGTCATGCTCTACTTGTGTGAGACCGGTGATGAGAAAGAAGGTCTGCGTAACAGACTCTTTATCCGCTGGTTCAATACCTACGAGCATCGTGACCTCTATATCATCCGCACGGCTGAAGGTAAACTCGACGGCGTGCAGAATTTCACAGCCTTATTCTCCCGCAAGGACAATCCGAGATTGGAAGAACTATTGGCCGAGTTTGAGGAAACCATCTCCATCGTCTTTGACTAACAATCGTTGAAACCCCATCATGCCCTGTTGCTTCGGCAGCAGGGCTTTTTTGTGACGTTTTGTTTTTAACTTTGTAGGCTGATTCGATGGAATCGGATATTTATTAATCAACTAAAAACAAAACCAAAATGGTAAAGAAAAAGTTTATGTCGGAAGGCGAAATGGCTTTTTCTTTTGAGATCAGAGGTGATTGATCATTTTTTGAAATCAATGACCTGTCCCTCCAAACTCCATCTTTCTCATCGTTGAAATATCGGTTTAGTCTGTGGTTATTCGAGTCCGTTCTTCTTCATCAGTTTACGCAACTCGCGGTTGGAGATGTTGGCTTGGTCGGACTTATCGTAGATGGTGACGAGTGTAATGTCGGCACCATCGCTCTCGACAAGCACGGTGTGGGTGATGACCCTCGCGCCACCACTCTTGCCCTTGGCTTTCGAGGCGATGGGAAAGCGCACCTTGCGGAGATGCTTGCCCAACGGTTCGCCCATGAGCGGTGACTTGCGTAAGGCATCGAGGAAGTCACGATAGTCGTCCTTCATCGAGGGATAGCGCTTCGCCAACTG
>CADAPW010000222.1 GCA_902789915.1 uncultured Bacteroidia bacterium
ATGGGTGTGGAACGCATCGCCATGCTGAAATACGGCATCAACGACCTGCGCCTGTTCTTCGAGAACGACTTGAAGTTCTTGGAGCAGTTTGAGCTGGCGTAAATCTTTGAGAAATAAAAACAGTAACTGTTTTTATTTCTCAAAATGCTGATAATCCTTTGTGCTGCTCCAGCGGCCTCCCCATCGGAAACCATACGAGGTGAAGACTTTCACGCAGAGGTCTTTCTCGTCGATTTTGTGCTCGAAGTCTTTACTGCGGTCTACGTACTCGGCTGCCGTTGAAGGCCGAAAACGCGAGCCTCTCACGCAGGGGTTTTGCAAAGGGTTGATGTCGACAGCCATGCCGTAGGCGTGTTGCGACAACCTATTGACCCCTGACCGGTTACGATAGTTGAAACAGGAGGTGTTGTTGGCTTGCATTGAGGCTTCGTCATCAGCGTCGAAGTCATCCACCAAGCGGATGCTATAGATAGGATACGCTTGCGAAAACAAATCCCTGAAGACACAAAGCAGGTCGTGGGCTATGGCCTTGTTGCACACCATCTCGCCACTTTGTATGTTGCCGTCATAATCGTAGTAGGGAAGTGTGAGATAGCGGAGTCGGTCGATGGAGATCTTGTTGGTATCGGACAACGAGCGGCCCATCATTCTTAGTTCCACATCTTTCGGGATGGGTTGGGAAAAGAACACGTATGTCTGAAACATCACCGTGTCTTCGGCTTTGTCGTAGGCCCTGAAAAGAGGGGAGTCGGTTTCTTCTTCCATCGGAGGTTCAGCTTCTTCAATGATGGCAACTGTTGGGTTTTCTCTCACAGGGGGATTGCCGTTGTCGCATGAAGCTATCATACAACACAAGCCAAACAGAAGTGCCGCCGCCAACGTTGTTTGTTTCATTCCCCTCGTACTGTGCGGTTCAGCCATTGGCAGAAATCTTTTGTCTTTTCGAACTCGCTCAGCACCCAGTCGACAAGATGCGGGTCTGAGAGGCGCTTGTCAGGGAGGTCTTGTACCACCAGCCAGTCGCGCTGCTTGAAAAGTTCAGCTTGTGGATGGTCCTTGGGATAGCCGTTGGGCACGCGCTTCATGGCGTGGCTGGTGTCAAGGTCGAAAGTGTCGGCTTGGGTGATGGCTTCCACCAACGGTTCGCCGTTGAAGAGGATCTCGTCGCGGATGGTCTTCAGCATGGCCGTGTCGGGCATATACATCCCCGTGCAGAGCATGTTATGGCCAAGGTATTCCGACTCTTTCGCCTCTAGATGGAAGTAGTAGCCGCTCAGCATCGACTTCTTGCCTTCGGGACAGACGAACACGCCGAAGTGGGTCTTGTAGGGCCGCTTGTCGGGCGAGAAACGCGTGTCGCGATAGAAACGGTAGGTGCAGTCCTTCAAAGTCAGGCCTTTGCAGTTGTCGTCAAATTTCTGCACGCCGGCGATGATTTGCTCAGCTAAGGCATTAAAATTTGCTTGCGCCGTCTGGTATTGTTTCTTATGCTCTTGGAACCAAGGGCGGTTGTTGTTATGTAGGACGTCGTCAAGGAATGTGAGGATTTCTTCCATAGGGATTTCAGATTTGGTGCAAAGATAGGAAAAAAACGCGGATTACAAATCCGCAGGTTCATTGCGACGGATTGCAATCCTTAAGAACCCCAAAAAAGGGCTAGTGCAAAGCAGAGAAAAAGATTTATATTAGATTTGTTTAAGATTTGTTTCCAAAAAACACCGCCTTTTTCGCCATCAAGGTCATACTCAATCCACGCGCCACCATGAAAAGCAAAAAAGCAATCCAAAGGCCGTGGTTGCCGAAATGGGGCATTAATAATAAGGAGGACGGCAAAAACACGCCGATGGACGAGATGAGCATGGTGTTGCGGATGGCACGCGATGCGGTGGCGCCGATATAGACGCCGTCCCAAAGGAAGGCGGCAAAGGTGATGAGCGGGATGGCAGCCAGGTAGATATGGTAAGGCTTTGCCATCGGGATGATGTCGGGCTGGTCGCTGACGAGGCCGATGAACCAGTCGGGGAAGAGGGCATAGAGCACCGTGAAAGGCAAGGCAATCAAGAAGCCCCAGATGAATAGCAGTTTCACGGTTTGGTGGAGTTGTTTGTCGTCGTGCGCTCCCGTGAAACGTCCCACCAAAGCCTCACCCGCGTAGGCAAAGCCGTCGGTGAAGTAGGAGAAGATGTAGAAGAACTGCATCAATATCATGTTGACGGCTAACATGTCGTCGCCGAGCTTGGCCGATTGGTTGTTGAAATAGGCGATGCTCAGCACCAAGAGGATGCTGCGAATCATGAAGTCGGCGTTGACCTTGAAGAAATGCTTCAGTTTGTCGGCTTGCAGTAGGATCACCCGTCGGATGGGGATGAGATGATAGCGGAACTTGGCGAACAGGAAGACGATGGCAGTAATCAAGCCGCAATACTGCGCGATGACGGTGCCCAAGGCCACGCCACTCACGCCCATGCCCATGGCGTTGACGAAAACGATGCTCAACACGATGTTCACCACGTTGGTCAGGATGGCGATAATCATGGGGATGGTGGTGTTTTGCATACCGATATACCACCCGTTGAAGGCATAGAGGCAAAGCACCGCGGGCGCGGCCCAGATGCGCACATGGAAATAGGTGGCGGTGTAGGCCAGCACCTCGTCGCTGCCGTTGAGTAACTTCATGCTGAGCCATTCTACCGCATTTTGAAGTGACAAAACCAAAACTGTGGCAATCAGTGCAATGCAAAGGGAACGATAGAGTGAATAGGCGATTTCGGTGCGGTTGTTGGCACCGTAGGCCTGTGCCGTGAAGCCCGTCGTGCCTGCCCGCATAAAGCTGAAGATGGAGTACATCACGCTGAAGATGGTGCCACCTAAGCCGATGGCCCCGATGTAGGCGAGGCTGTCCTGGTGCCCCATCAGCATCATGTCGACAAAGCCCAGCAGCGGCACGGTGATGTTGCTGACGATGTTGGGTATCGCCAGCTTCAGTATCGAACGGTTGAGCGAGTCTTTGGGCATTTG
>CADAPW010000223.1 GCA_902789915.1 uncultured Bacteroidia bacterium
ATGGCAGGAATGGAATTTTCAGGGTAGTTACGCCAGTCGCCCCGATGGGAAACGACGACGACATATTGGGAATAGGGGTCATGCAAGGCCTCAACCACCTTGAGTGCCTTGTTCTTCGGTTCCGCCTTCTCAGCAACCTGACCATCATTGGAAGTTGTTCGGCACCCCACCAAACCACACACTAACAGCAGAACGAATATGAAAAACCGATGAACTCTAATTCTATTCATATCAAATTACTTCTTCAAAGCCTCCTCAGCCTGTTTGATGGTGCCGCGCTCACCGTTGATAAAAGCAACGACAAAAGCATCCGTGTAACCTAAAGCTCGCACCTCGGCTTGGCGTTTCGTGGCTTCTGCCTTAGAGGTGAAATGCCCCGAGATATAGCGGAAAGCACCGTTGTATTCATAGACATCGACCTCTTTCACGCCACTGAAAGCCTTGTCGGTGGAAGCCACTTTCTTGTTACGGCTGGCAAACTGAACGGCGAAGTAAGTGCCTTTCGAAGCAGACTTCTCGTTGGCCTCTGCTTGGGCGGCATGGTTCTCAGCTTCAAACTCACGCTTGTATTCCTCAAATGCACGATAAAGCGACAAAGCCATCTGGTTTTGTAAGGAACTGCTCTTCCTTGGCATGGTTAATGAATCCCAACTCAACGAGGATGCTTGGCATCGCGGTCTTCCAAAGCACCAGAAAGCCAGCCTGTTGCACACCCCTATCGTTTCGGCCCTTGCTGGCAAATTGTTTCTGCACCTTGTCGGCCAAATCCAAGCTTTGACTTTGGTAGAGGCTTTGTGACAGCGAAAAGAGAATATAGGCTTCAGTGCTGTTGGGATCAAAGTTGTCATAGGCATCGGTATTGTCTTCCAACAAGATAGCCGCATTTTCTTTCTTTGCCACGGCGAGGTTTTTCTCGTTTTTCGACTCACCCATGACGAAGGTCTCCGCTCCGTATGCCGAGTTGGCTGTCTCGGTGGAGTTACAGTGGATGGAGATAAACACGTCGGCATTGTTGCGGTTGGCGATGGCAGCGCGTTCGCTCAGTTCGACGAACTTGTCGGTGCTCCGTGTGTAGATGACTTTCACGTCCGGAAGGTTTTCCTTGATATAGCTACCGAACTTCAAGGCCACAGCCAAGTTGAGGGCTTTCTCCGTCGTCAGTTTGCCCAATGCACCCGTGTCCTTGCCACCATGACCCGCATCGATAACCACGGTTTGTATCTTTTCTCCCTTCTGGGCATAGGCAAACAACGGGAGCAGAAAAATCAAGCAAAAAACACCAAATCGCAAAATCTTTCGTTTTATCATACCGAGTTCTTTTATTATTGCGCGAAGAAAAACTATCTTTGCAGCGAATTTCAACCGCACAAAAGTAATCGTTTTCAATTTGTTAGAACGCACAACATACTTGAAATATTTTTCAACAGCGGCATTTTGTCTGCTCGTTGGAACAATTCTTTTGTTCTATGGTTGCAAACAAACTGCTCATATTGAGGCAAATACGTACAATACCGAGGCTGTTGAAAACGACAGTTCGGCTGTAGTGCAAGAACGCATCATTGACACGATAACACTTGTGGTAGGCCCAGAGAAGACGGTACAAAATACCGTTTTGGATACGATTCATGCGGTGTCTGACACATTGGCAGTGGGGTTGGATTCGATTTCGGACACTATTGTTGAGAAGCAAAATTTTACGTCTCTACAGGATACCACGGCCAACGACAGCCTCAAACCAGCCACGCGCCGCCACATCACGCCACGACGCTCCGAGTCGGCCATCGAGGTGCAAGTAGTTTGTTCGGCCTCGGATTCGTCCTACCGTGACATGAACCAGAAGAAAATCTTCTATTTCGGCAACGCCGAAGCCAAATATGACGACATCACGATAACAGCAGCCTGTCTGGAATTCGATCTTGAGAGCAGCACCTGCCGGGCATTCGGCGTCGCCGATTCTCTTGGCAAATTACAAGGAAGGCCCGTTTTTAAACAAGGAGAAACTTCCTTTGAGGCGGCGGAAATGCTTTACAACTTCAAGACGAAAAAAGGCATCATCACGAAAGTGTGGACCGAGGAGCAAGGCGGCTACCTGCATGGCGAACGCGTCAAACGCATGGACGACAACACCATCAACATCCGCTCGGGCGGCTACACCACCTGCGACCTCAAGGACCATCCTCACTACCAGTTCAAATTCACCAAGGCCAAGGTCATCCCCGATGACAAAATCGTCACTGGTCCCATCTATATGACCATCGCTGATGTCCCTCTGCCACTAGCGTTACCGTTTGCCTTGATTCCCAACACTAAAGGCAAGAAGTCGGGCATTATCATCCCCACCTACGGCGAGTCGGCCAACCGAGGTTTCTACCTTGAAAATGGCGGATATTATTGGGCCATCAATGACAATTATGACCTTCAACTCTTGGGTGACATCTACACCCGTGGCTCATGGGGCATCAAACCGACTTTCCGCTACAACAAACGCTACAAATTCAACGGCAACCTTGCCTTAGGCTTCGCCGTCAACAAGATTGGCACCAAAGGCGCCGCCGACTATCAAGAAAGCACCGACTTCAAGATACACTGGACGCACAAGCAAGACCCGAAGTCACATCCCAGAAACAACTTCTCGGCCGACGTCAACATCGTCAGCTCCAACTTCAACAAATACAACGCCCAAACGGTCACCGACCAGCTGAGCAACACCTTCAAGTCGAGCATCGCCTACCAAACCAACTTTGCTGGCAAGGTCTACCTCACCCTCAACGCCAGCCACAGCCAAAACACGCTGACGCGACAGGTCACGGCCTCACTGCCCGAACTCACCTTGACCGTCAACACCTTCTATCCTCTGAAAAATGTCGGCAAGGGAGCCAAGAAACGTTGGTACCAAAACATAAGCATGGGCTACACACTGAATGGAAAGGCCTACATCAACGACGTGGACACCGTACTTTTCCGCGGCATCAAAGACGACTTCGGCGGCTGGGCAAGAAACTTTTTCCGCGACAATGTGCAAATGGGCATCTCACATAGAGTACCCATTAACGCCACCATCAAGCTGTTCAAGCATTTCTCGTGGACCAACTCATTCACGCTCAACGACTACATGTATTTCAAGCACATCGAGCAGCAATGGATCGACGACGGAGAGGAGGGACACCTGCAAACCGACACCATCCACACTTTCAGTAACCTGGTGGACTTCAGCGTAAGCACCAACCTCACCACCAAGATTTACGGCATGGTCAACTTTGCCCATGGTCCCATTCGCGCCATCCGCCATGTGTTCACCCCGACTATCGGCTTCACCTACCGACCCAACTTCGGCGACCCGAAATGGGGCGTCTACGGCACCTATACCGATGGCAACGACAAGGAGATGGTTTACAACAAATTCCCCGGTGCTTTGTACGGCACGCCCTCGCAAGCCCAACAGGGGCTGCTGACCTATAACTTCTCCAACAACCTGGAAATCAAGGTGCCATCAAAAAGCGACACCATCAC
>CADAPW010000224.1 GCA_902789915.1 uncultured Bacteroidia bacterium
TTTTCGGATTCAACAGCATTTGCCGGAAACGATTTCGCCACCTTCCCGGACTATCCGGCTGAAATCCGCCCACCGCAAGGCACCGTGGCTGGCGTCTCTGGCTTCCAAGTGCACTTTGGACACAAACCCGTTCACACCACCGGCGACCTCTGCGACGTCCTCGTGGCCATGAACCCTGCCTCCATCAAGGCTAACATGCGCTGGCTCCGTCCCGGAACCATCATCATCTTCGACTCCGACTCGGTGACTGAAAAAGCTCTCGAGAAGGCCGGTTATGCCGACGACCCGACCGTCGACGGCACCCTCGCCGACTATCAAGTTGTGAAGGCCCCCATCTCAGAACTCACCAAAGAGGCCCTGAAGGACTTCGGCATGGACAACAAGTCGATGCTGAAATCGAAGAACATGTTCGCCCTCGGTATCGTGATGTACTTGTTCAACCGCGAACTCGACACCGTTTACAAGTATTTTGAGACCAAGTTCAAAGGCAAGGACCAAGTGATCAAGGCCAACCGCACCGTCCTCGACGCAGGTTACCACTATGCCGACACTTGGGAGCTCTTCACGAACACCTATCGTGTGGAAGCCGCCGACCTCGACAAAGGCAAATACCGCAACATCACTGGCAATACCGCCGCCGCTTGGGGCTTGATGGCCGCCTCCGAGAAGTCGGGCCGCCCGCTCTTCCTCGGTTCGTACCCCATCACTCCTGCCACCGACATCCTTGCCGAGTTGACGAAATACAAGAACCTCAACGTCAAGGCCTACCAGGCTGAAGACGAAATAGCTGGCATCATGTCGTCGATCGGCGCCGCCTACACAGGCTGCATGGCCGTGACGACGACTTCGGGTCCTGGCCTCTCGCTGAAGAGCGAAGCTATGGGTCTCGCCGTGATGACCGAGCTTCCGCTGGTGATCATCGACGTGCAGCGTGGTGGTCCCTCCACGGGTCTGCCGACCAAGATGGAACAGAGCGACCTGATGCAGGCCCTCTACGGCCGTAACGGTGACGCTCCGCTCGTGGTCATCGCTGCCCGCAGCTCTGCCGGTTGCTTCTACACCGCATACGAAGCCGCCCGTATCGCCATGGAGCACATGACGCCCGTCATCATGCTCAGCGACGGTTCACTGGGTAATGGCTCCGAGGTGTTCCGCATCCCCAAGATGGCCGACCTGCCGAGCATCACGCCTCCGCTTGCCAAAGCCGACGACCCGAACTACATGCCTTACCGTCGCGACGAGAAATGGCTCCGCCGCGAATGGGCAATCCCGGGCACGCCTGGTCTGCGTCACCGCGTCGGTGGCTTGGAGAAGGAAAACGGCAAGGGTAACCTGTCGACCAATCCTGAGAACCACCAGATCATGACCGAACTCCGTGAAGAGAAGATCAACCGCGTGGCCAACGACATCCCGCTGCAGGAAATCTACGGCGACAAGAACGCCGACCTCCTCGTGGTGAGCTGGGGTGGCACCTTTGGTACCGTCCGCACCGCCGTCGAGGGTCTGATGGAAGAAGGCAAGAGCATCGCTCACGCCCACTTCGACTACATCATGCCGTTGCCGCGCAACACTGAGGAAGTGCTGAAAGGTCACAAGAAGATCGTGGTCTGCGAAATCAACCGCGGCCAGTTTGCCAAGTACCTGCGCATGAACTTCCCGGAATACAAGTGCGAGCAATTCAATAAGGTGATGGGCCTGCCGTTCACCATCGGCGAGCTTGAAGCTAAGTTTAACGACCTTTTAAAATAATACGACTATGGAAAATCAGAATATCGAACAAGAGGTCATGCTGACCAAAGAGGATTTTGCAAGCGATCAGGTGGTGAAATGGTGCCCCGGTTGTGGTGACCACGCCATCTTGAAGGCCGTTCAAGACATTTTCCCGAAGTTGGGTAAGAAGAAGGAAGACATCGTTGTCGTTTCTGGCATCGGCTGCTCCTCGCGCTTCCCCTACTACATGAATACCTATGGTTTCCATAGCATCCACGGTCGTGCTGCCGCTGCCGCCACTGGCGTGAAGCTGGCCAACCCGAACCTCAGCGTGTGGATGATCACCGGCGACGGCGATTGCACCGCCATCGGTGGTAACCACTTCATCCACGCCTGCCGTCGTAACATCGACATCAACCTGATCCTGTTCAACAACCGTATCTACGGTATGACCAAGGGTCAGTTCTCGCCCTGCACCTTCCGTGGCACGAAGACCAAGACTTCGCCGCAAGGTACTTACGAAGACCCGTTCAATCCTGGCGAACTCGCCATCGGTGCCAAGGCTACTTTCTTTGCCCGTGGCGTGGATATCAACCCCAAGGAGCTGAGCGAAATCTTCTGGGAGTCGTACAAGCACGACGGCATCGCCGTGACCGAGGTCCTGCAAAACTGCATGATCTTCTCCAACGGTGTTCACGAAAACATCACCGGCAAGGATGTCCGCGACGACATGCAGGTGAAGTGCGTCCACGGCCACGCGACGACATGCAGGTGAAGTGCGTCCACGGCCAACCGCTCATCTTCGGTAAGAACCGCGACAAGGGTATCCGCCTGAACGGCAACCAACTTGAAGTGGTGAAGATTGGCGAGAACGGCATCACCGAGAAGGACATTCTCGTCCACGACAAGACCACCGAGGACACGGGTATCCACATGATGCTGGCACACATGATGCCGCCTCATTTCCCCGTCGCCATCGGCGTCATCCGCGACGTGAAAGCCCCGACCTTCAACGACAGTCTTGACCAAGTCATCGAGAACGAGAAGGCCGCCTCGAAGATTAAGTGCATGGACGACCTGCTGAACAGCGGTTCAACTTGGACAATCGACTAAGCTAAGGTCCCTGAGCCTGCGGTCCCTGAGGCCCCTCGAAGGGTCGAAGGGCCGACAGATAAAAGGCATCGGCTGGTCGACTTTAAAAATGAAAAATCCCGCTCGTTTGGGCGGGATTTTTGTTGTATTCTCCGCAAGATGATGGGAGAATCATTATCTTTGCAATCGTAAAACAATCAGCCATGAGCGAAGAAGAGAAGAAAACCGATGACGAAGAAAAAACCATTCCGAGAGCGGAAGGATATACGATTGTGAAGTATGCTAAAGGATGGGCGGACGCTATTTGGATTTTTGGTATGATTGTTTCTATAATAATATGCTGTTTAATAAGCAAGTATATAAATGCAGGTCTTTGGTTAGAGTTGGTTATTTATATCTGTGCTTGTCTAATTTTTGTGTTTATTGCTCATAAAATCACAGAAGTGAAAGTGAATCTTAAAATAACCGAAGAAGGTTTGGAGCAGACGAGAATCTCAGGCTCGAAGCAATACCCAAAACATAGAATGATTAAATGGGAGGATATGAAGAGCTATCATTTGTGTGGAAGGAGTAGGGATAATGACTTTTTAATAAGCGTTAAAGATGATGTGAATTTTCGTATTTGCATTCCATGGCCTGCATTGTTTGAAAAAGAAAAGGATAATTGGGAGAATTTTGCAGCTTTTCAAGATGACTTTTGGGGAATCGCCCCCGAACATGATGTGCATCGGGCGTTTTTTGGATAGTGTGGAGAAAATCAGTATTTTTGCACCAAAGTAAGTTTTCACTCCTAACTATCAACTCCTAACTGATATGAAAATCCCCTTCAAACCCGGAACATTGATTTATCCCTTGCCCGCAGTGATGGTCACATGCGGCGACTGCGAGGAAAACTACAATATCATTACCATCGGCTGGACGGGAACGATTTGCTCCGACCCGCCCATGTGCTACATCTCCGTCCGCAAGCAGCGCCACTCGTATGACCTCATCATGAAAAACAAGGAGTTCGTCATCAACCTGACGACGGAAGACTTGGCCGCCGCCACGGACTGGTGCGGCGTGCGCTCAGGCCGCGACTACAACAAGTTCAAGCAGATGCACCTGCACACCGAGCCTGCCCAAATCGTGAAAGCCCCTTTGATTGCCGAATCGCCGTTGAGCATCGAGTGCAAGGTGGTGGAAGTAAAGGAACTGGGCTCGCACGATATGTTCATCGCCGAGGTGGTGGCTGTCAATGCGGAAGAAAAACTCATTGATAAGGGCACGGGTGCGTTCCAACTCAACCACGCCAAGCCTTTGGCCTATTCCCATGGCAAGTATTATGGCCTCGGCGAGAAAATCGGCGGATTTGGTTTTTCGGTGAAGAAAAAGAAATGACCATGCTCGAGCAGTTTCAGGCATATATTAATAGGTATCACTTGATAGCTGAGGGCGACAAAGTCATCCTTGCCCTCAGCGGCGGCATTGACTCCATGGTTTTAGCGGATTTGTTGCTGAAAACCAAGGTGGAGTTTGTCGCGGCGCACTGTAATTTCCATTTGCGCGGTGAGGAATCTGATGGCGACGAAAAATATGTTTGCGAGTTTGCGGAAAAGAATGGCATTCAGTGCTTTGTAAAACATTTTGAAACCGAGAAATATGCTGCAGACAACGGCATTTCCATTGAAATGGCCGCCCGAGATTTGCGTTATGACTGGTTTGAGCAGTTGAGGCAGCAGTTGGGTTATGACAAAATCGCCGTGGCACACCATGCCGACGACCAAGCCGAGACTTTTTTCATCAACCTGTTGCGCGGCGCAGGCCTCAACGGACTGAAAGGCATGAAGCCACAAAATGGAGTGATTATTCGACCTTTACTGTGGGCTTCGCGAGAACAAATCCGAAAGTATGCAGTTGAGAACCAAATCCTTTGGAGAGAGGACCATACCAACGCCGAATCCGTTTATCTGCGAAACAAAATCCGCAATCAATTACTGCCTGCCTTCGATGAACTGCATCCTGAAGCGCGTCAAGGTTTGTATAAGTCGTTGGAACATCTTTCTGCTGAAAACGAGCTTTATAGAGCATTGCTGAGAGAGAAGTTGACGCAAATTGTGGAACAAGAGGGTGATGTTCAAAGGTTGCTTTATTCTAAGTTGGTTAGGACTGAGGTCCCTGAGCCTGTCGAAGGGCCGACTTATTCGTTTCAATTGCTTTTTGAATGGCTGAGACAATTCGGTTTCAACACCGACCAATGCTACTTTATCTATGATGCCCTCGGAAAGGGTATTGGAAACCAATATTCCTCGGCTACACACTGTGTTGTAATCGGTAGAGATGGCTTGCAGCTTTCAGAATTAACGGAGAAAACAAATGAAGAGATTCAAATTCAAATAGGAGAGAAGGAAATCCTTTCACCCGTCCATCTTCGTTTCTCCAAGTTGGAGAAAACCTCAGATTTTGTCATTGACAAATCGCCTGAGGTAGCGCAATTGGATTTCGACAAATTGAAGTTTCCCTTGACATTGCGCCATTGGCATCACGGCGACCGCTTCCATCCCTTGGGCATGAAAGGCTCTAAATTGCTCAGCGATTTCTTTGTGGATCAGAAATTTACGGAATGG
>CADAPW010000225.1 GCA_902789915.1 uncultured Bacteroidia bacterium
CGTCGAGGTAAAGGAAGCCACAGTGAAGGCTGCCCGTTCGCGTCTGCGTCCTATCCTGATGACCACCTTGACCACAGTGTTAGGTATGATACCTATGGCCATCGGTCGTGGCGAAGGAGCCGAGATGTGGAACGGCTTAGGTATCACCGTGGCCTGGGGTTTGACGGTGTCGACGTTGATCACATTGTTGCTTATTCCCGCTTTGTACTGCTCACTTGAAACAAGAGCTGTGCGTAGAAAGAGAAGAAAAGCAGAGGAAGCCCTTACTAAAACTGAAAACATCCGATAACCATGAAAGCCATCCTAATCACATATAATCAAGCCTATTACGACGAAATCGCCAAAACCTTGAACGACAATGGCGTGAAAGGCTTCACCGAGTGGAACGAAATCAAAGGGCATGGTAGCGACACGGGTGAACCGCACTACGGCACCCATGCCTGGCCTACTTTGAACAACGCCATCATCAGCATCGTCCCGGATGAAGCGGTCGAAGGCATCCTCAAGCAATTAAAAGAAAAAGACCTGAAAGCCCCTGATTTGGGGCTTCGGGCCTTTTACTGGAATATTGAAGGAATGATTTAATCGGCCTTCACCGTTCCCTCCTATCAATGACCTCATTCAGTCTGTATCTGTCGCCCGTTGACTTGCCAATGGCGTCGATGAACTGTTGGTCATAGCCAGGCGTTTGGTAGCCCCAACGCAAAAACTGGCCATTCTTGTCGGTGCGACGCACGACTTGGTCGTTGTATTTCACAATCATGTACTTCGCCAACTTGTCCCAACGATGCATCATAAGTTCGGTGTAGGAGATGCTTTTCTTGTTGAGGTAGCTCTGTCGCTCTGCGGGCATCATGCCTTCGATGGCATGTAACACGCTGTCTTGGTCAGCAAAATAATAGTCTTCCAACTCGTTTTGTGCCTCACGCAGATCGCCAATCATCATGGAATAGCGCGGATAAACCATGTTGGCCACCCAGTTGTTCATCCAGAAGGCCGATTGGTCGCTGAACTCGTTGCGAGGGTTATTCTCGGGACGGAAAGCATCGGGCACCTGGGTGATGCAGCAATAAAGCGGCACGTATGCCACCATGTTGGCATCGTCGCAGTTGAACCATGTGACGCCACCCACGTCGTCGGGCAGCCATGAACGCATCTGACAGGTCATGGTGAAGCCTGACTGTTGTGTGGCGATGGGACGCTCTCGATAATAAGGGATGCTGTCGCTGTCCTTGAAGTGCATCGGTAACGGACGGATGGGCATACCCCAAGGTCCGGCGGTCATATCGGCGGTCATATCTAAAGGTGTGCCTTCAAAGTGGTCACGCATGTCGTTCTGCAAGTCACGCATGGAGAGTGGTTTATCAGGTTTAATCCACAGCGGCAGGTGGTCGCATTGAGCGAAGTCGCCGTTGATATAGGGCAGGTATTTGTCCATCTCGTCATGGCTGAAGTGATGGCGGAAGAAACTCCACACACGGGCATCGGCATAGCGCACATTCTCGAAGTCGATGGGGCAATAGGCGTCGCGGAAGGAGAAACCTTCGTCCTTGCCATCGTAGAAGCCCCATTCTTTCGCGAAGCTGATGACATCGGCGGCATAGACGCACTCCACTTCAGGGCGGTTGATGTGCTTGAGGTTCTTGCTGCTGATGCTGGTGTATTTTCCCTTCTTTTCCAACGGGAACTGTCTGATTCGGCTCAAGTTGGCATGGGCACAGATGCAGTCGTCGGGGATGCGTAGCGCCACCCATACGGCGCCTTTGTTGCCAGGCCCTTTGCCTATGATTTCCATAATCCAAGCCTCGTTGGGGTCGCAGATGGTGAGGGTCTCGCCACTGCTGTTGTAGCCATACTCGTCCACCAACTCAGCCATGCATTTGATGGCCTCGCGTGCCGTTGCCGAACGTTGCAGCGCCAGCCGCATCAGGCTGAAATAATCGAGCAAGCCTTCTTGGTTGACCAGTATCAGCCGTCCGTCGAAGGTGGTCTCCACGATGGTCACCTGTCTTTCGTTCATCAGGCCGACGACATTATAAGTGTATTCCACCTGCTTCACGTATTGGCCTTCATGGGATGGTCCCCAGCCGTGGATGGCAATGAGCTCGCCTTTGGCGTGACGACCTGCAGGACTATAGAAAAGCGAGCCAGAGAAACCAAAACCGTCGCAGTTGTAGGAGCACATCACGCTTCCGTCGGCAGAGGCTTTCTTCCCGACGATGAGGTTTGTGCAGGCCATGGTAGGCTCGATGAATAGTACAAGTAACAGGATGAGAATTGGGAGTTTTTTCATAGTATTAGTTTTATTATGGTAGTTTTTGCAGAATTAAAAGTTATTCCTGCAAAAATAAGAGATTTTTGTTTTAAAGGCGTATTACTTTTTCTTAATCCACCTCCCTATCCTGCCTTTCCCGTTGAGTTCCATCACAGCGAGGATGCCGAAAGCGATAGCGACGGTGGCCTTAAGGGCAGCGAAACCCGTATGGAAAGCATCGGGAAGTTGGTTGGCGACGATATTGTAGCTCGTCCAGAAGATGCCTGCGCCAGGCACCAAGGGGAAAATCCCACTGATAAGAAACACAGTGATGGGGCACTTTCGCCCTTTCGATTGTAGCAAGGCAATTGAGGCGACCAAAGCGGTAGCGCTGAAGAGAACTTCAACGGGTGACATAACCGTATAACGGCTCAGGATGAGATAAAGCAGCCAGCCCATTGTGCCACAAAAGCCAGTATCAAAATAATACTTACGGGGGACACCAAAAAGGGCAGCAAAAGACACGGTACCCAAGAAGGCGGCAATGAGTTGGACGACAAATCCGGCAGTCTGTGGGTCGTTTGTAAGTCCTTGTTGGAGAAGCATTGCGCCAAAGACATTCTCGTCAAACATGAAGGCCAAAGCCACACCCAAGGCGATGCAGAAGAAAGTCAGCATGGCATCCAAAAGGCGCGTAACACCAGCGATATAGTCCTCGTTGGCCATGTCGCGGATGCCGTTGGTGAAAGCAGGTGATGGCCGAGACCGATTCGGTACAATCCAAAACAAACCAAAGTGGCAATCAGTCCGCCCGTGACATTGCCCACGATGCGAGACAGACTTTTGGAGGCGATGAAAAGCATGAAGACCCAAAGCACGAGTCCAGCGATGAACGAAGCAATGCAATCCATAAAGCTGCCGCCGAAGATGATACAAAATGCCGCACTGCCTACGGCTGAAGCCAAAATCTGTTCCCAAGCAGGCTTGGCTTTTATGGCGCGAATCTGCTTCAGCCTATACTCAAGCTGCTCCAACGTGTACTCGCCTCGTTCCACCTTGCGTGACAGCTGATTGACAGCCACCACTTTGTCGAGGCTCGCTCCCTTGATAGGAATGAACTTGGATCGGGCATAGTTCTTGTCCGTGGCTATGATGCCGTTGCTGAGTACGAAAAGGTCCTCGTCTTCAACGCCATAATGACTGGCGATGCGTCGCATGGTCTCCTCCACACGCGAAATCTC
>CADAPW010000226.1 GCA_902789915.1 uncultured Bacteroidia bacterium
CAAGTGGATCTATCAGTTCCTCAACTGCGACACGGGACAGAAAATGTGGGACCCGCAGGCTGTCATCCAAGCCGTGGAAGGCGACGATTTCTATGAGCTGTCTGAACGCGGCTGGGTCGAACTCACTCCGAACGGTGAGACACTCTTCACCCCCGACCCGAAGGGCAACGCCCGCTACCAACGTCCCGGCGACGCCGTATGGTGCGACATGGTGCTCAAGTATATCAGGCTGATGGCAATTCAACATTGACGGTTTCACCATCCCAGACGCACCGACACACCATTGGGGGTGTTCCCAAACTCCAAGAGGAGCGTATGACTCAAATCATCCCAACTCCATTGGCTTGTCACGTCGACATTCACGTGGGTGGGTTCCTTAGGAAGCAGGATACGCATCGCATTGTCGGTGTTGGCAGGCGACTTGGAAACAAAGCTGAAGCTATGGTCAGTGAAGGTCTCGTCATACTGCCGCGAGGCTGCCGCCAGCACCTGCGGACGCGTTTTATCGGCCACCTTATCCAAATCATAAAGGAAGGCCTGTTTGCCTGGTTGCACCTCCTTTTCGGAAAGCACGGGCAATGACGGGTCAAACAAGTCAATGAAACGGCCTTTCAGCACCAAAGGCTCGTCAGAGGCAGGGCTTTCTTCCATGACCGAAGCCACTAAGTATGGGTCGCGGCGCAATACAAAATTGTTTTTGCACTCGTATGGTCCGTAAGCCGCCTCCAAGGTTTGCAATAGCAGGCTGTCGGCTCCTTCGGTAAAGACAAACTCTTTTGGGTCATGGCGCAACACATAAATGTGGCCTTTACCAAAGCGATAATGCCCTTCTTCCACCTGTTCATCCATGCCCATCAGGGCAAAGAGATGTTGTGACGGTGCCTCATAATCCATGCCGTTTTGGTTCCACCATTCGGGCACGGTTTGGAATGGGTCGTCGTCGCGGCCGCAATATACCAATGCACCACCCTGCTCCACCCAATCGGCGATATGCCGATGCGCCCTGGGGTCAAGGGGCTTTAGGTTGGAATAGGTCATCAGCAGCACACGCAGGTCACGCCAGGCTTCCTCGTAACTCGTATTTTCCAAGTGTGTGATACCCAATGGGATGCCTTGCTTTACCAAAGGCATGGCCAAGCCGAAGAAATTGGCCAAATACGGGTCGCCATCGCCAATGAAAGGCTGTTGGAACATGACGGAGTTCGACATCAGGACACTGATGCCCTGCGCACCGCTGACATGGTTCTCGGACTTGGGCATCTTGTTGAGCGCGTTGACCATGACCTGCATCTGTGTGGCATAACGGCGAGGAATGGTAGATTTCTCCTTGTTGTCGTCACTCACAGGATACGACCTCTCGTAGATGCGGTCGGGCCAAGGCATCACCTCGTAGTCGTTGATGTTCGGATAAAGCAGTTGTGCGGTAAAAGTGGCTTGATAGTTGCGGCGGTAATCCTCCCAGTTCACGGCATGGTCCTCAATGGGGTCGGTCAGGAAGAACATCTTGCGCCCCGTGGGTCTCGCCATCGACTCCAGGCAGGCATATTCGAGGAAAGCCATCTCGAAGACGCGTTCCTTCAGCACACCGTTATAATGGTTGGTCATGCGTGACGTGCCTGTCCACACCTGGGCGATATAGCCGTCGCAGTTTTCCAAGGCGTTCAACGCGGTCTCAGGCGAGACCACGCCCCACAAGGCATAATTCAAGTGGGAATGCGTGGGCACATAGCAACGGACCTCCATGCCTTTTTCTTTCCCGTATTGCTTAGCATAGCTGAAAGCCTCTTCTAAGGCGCGGTAATAAAGGTGATACTTGAGTTTGTTGGAGAGGAATGTGTTTTCCGCCGACTCATGCTGGGGCCGCCACGGGAAGCCGTAATAATCCTGCCACTCCCGTTTGAAAGCCTCGCTGTAGCCACTCCACACCCAAAACTCCGGCTCTTCGAAGTACAGGGTATTCAAGCCCTCGTCAATGGCGCGTTTGACGTGATTTTCTTTGAAATAAGACAAAAAATCATGGGTTGGCACAACGTAAGGCGAATTGGGGCCATGCATGATCCCTTCGCCCGATAGTCTCCTTTGCACCTCATCGTCATGGGGCTTTCCATCCCATTCGCCTTTGAAATAAGCGTCAAAGGCACCCCAAGCGATGCCCGACATGAAATGCGTGGTATAGCCATGGTCGCGCCATGACTGCACACGGTCACGGAATGAGATTTCGCGGTAATCGCCTGCTCCGTAAACCATGACGACATCCGAACGGATATCCGTTTTCGGTTTCCATGGCGACAAGGTCTGAAAGGAGGTCTTCTCGCGTTGCGCCCATAGCCATTGTGCCATGAGTAGCAATGTTACAACAAAGAATACTCTACGCATGGGGAGTTTATTTTGCGGTTACCGACCTAAAGAAAATCTCAGCGTCTTTCCAAACGGTGTAGTCGCGGGCGTAGAGCAGGTTCATCTGGTTGAGGACTTCGGCCTCAATGTCCTTTTCCATGTACGATGCGGGGTTGTAGATGCCTTTGCGGATCTTGGGCAGTTTTTGGGATTCGTCGGCGGGCGAGCAATAGCCCACCCAGGTACGGCGACCAAACAGCACGAGGAAAGCGTTTTTGAGGAATCGTACGGGCTTCTTCACCACCAAGGCCAACGGCAGCCAGAAAACGATGCTGAACAGGCTCATCACCACGTCGAAAAGGCGTTTGTTGCGGCGGTTGGCCACTGTGTCAATCGCCTTGATGTCGACGGTGTAAAGGTCGCCGCGCGTGTTGATGCTGTTGCTGCCGATGATGGAGAGGCTGTCCTCGGGGGCAATCTTGTAGTCCACATTGGTGGCGTGCCAGTCCACCATCTTGTCGATGATGACCTGATGCGGCACATCCTTGGAGCAAAAGATGACCTCGGTAATCTTATAGATTTCAATGATGTCGGGCACCTGCGAGAGGTTGCCGATGAAACCTTCTGGGGCCTCGCCTTGCGCCTCCGAACTCACCAAACCGATGACGAGGAAGCGTTTCTTTTCCGTCTTCTTCGATTGGAAGTTCTCGTTACCCAGCAAGATGCCGACGAATCGTGTGAGGCTCATTTCGATAGCCAGCCAAAGCATGCCAAAGAGAATCAACGCCCTGGAGAAACGCAGGCTCTCAGGCAGCAAGGCATACAGCACCAAGATGACAGCACTGCCAAAAGCCACGCCCAGCACGGCTTTGGCGATGCTGTAGGGCTTGTCGTAACCTCCTGCAAAATAAGCGGATAGAAGCCAAATCAAGATATAAATCGGGAGCACAACCGCAAAGAGCACCGCTGGATAGGTGCCCACGCCACCATACACATTGGCATGGCCCCAGAAATAACTGATGGCTGCTAAGCCACCATAACCCAACACAGCATCGAGGAAAGGTATGGCCGCCTTGTGGAAGAACTGCGACACCAAGGCAAAGAAGGCCTTGATGTAGATGGCCATATTAATAAGGAATGAGAACGACTTGGCCCAGGAGTTACCAAAGTGCTTCTTGGCAAAAATCTCCATGGCGCGGTAAAAGACAAACACGTAGTTGACGCTGGTCTTCTTCGTGCTCTCGCCCTTGTAGTGGATGATGCGCGTCTCAGGGAAATAGTAGTTCTTGTAGCCGCCTTGCGTAATGCGATACGACAAGTCGATGTCCTCGCCATACATAAAGAAAGTCTCGTCCAAAAGGCCGACTTTGTCCAAGGTCTCCTTGCGCATCAACATGAAGGCGCCTGCAAGAATCTCCACCTCGTTGGTTTCGTCGTCGGAGAGGTGACCCATGTAATAGCGGGCAAAGCGTTTGCTATGCGGGAAGAGCTTGCAAAGGCCGAACATCTTGTAGAATGCCGTCCTTGCTGTGGGCAGGCCACGCTTCGACTCGGGCAGGAACTGTCCCTTGCCATCGACCATCTTCACGCCGAGGCCGCCTGCGTCGGGATGGCTGTCCATGAAGGCGAGGCACTTCGCGAAGGTGTCGTCCTCCACCACGGTGTCGGGGTTGAGGAGCAAGACATACTCGCCCGTCGAAATTCGAATCGCTTGGTTATTCGCCTTGGCAAAGCCCACGTTGTCCTTGTTGGCGATGACCTTCACCTCGGGAAACTTCTGCGCCAGCATCTTCAACGAGCCATCGACGGAGTTGTTGTCGACGACGAACACCTCCCCTTCTATGCCTTGCATGGCGCGGCGCACCGAATACAGGCATTGTTCGAGGAAATACTCGACGTTGTAGTTGACGATGACGACAGAGAGTCTCATTTTATTAGACTGCGGGGCTGTGAGGCGCGGCCCTTCGACCCTTCGACAAGCTCAGGGACCGCTGGGGCCGCAAAAGGTTATTCGTGCTTGGTATCCAAATTGGCCTTCACCGCTTTGATTTTCGGGCCGTTATGCTCGGGGATGCTGTCGGTGATGTTCTCATAGCCACAGGCGTTCATGATTTTGGCTTTCAGTTCATTGTTCTGCATCCAGCCGGTGAACTGCTCTGCGCCAGGACCGTAGGCATAGACCATCACAGGCAGGCAGGTGTGGCTTCCCGTGGAATAGTTGAAGGTCACGTTGGTGTAATGGCCTTGCGGGTCGGGCAAGGTCAAGCCGCCCGTCTCGTGGTCGGCAGTGACGACGACGAGGGTGTTGCCTTTCTCTTTGGCATAGTCGAGGGCTACTTTCACGGCATAGTCGAAGTCCATCATCTCATCCATCATCCAGGTGGAGTCGTGGGCATGGCAGGCCATGTCGATTTGCGAGCCTTCCACCATGAGGAAGAAGCCGTTTTCAGCACCATCGAGGGTCTTCAATGCTGTCTTCACGGCACGCGGCAGGAAGTCGCCACGCTCTGCGGCATGCGGCATGTGGTTTTTGTCGGCCATAACCGCATATTTCTTGCAGGTGACATCAATGTCGGCGAGGGTGTCGTACACCTTCCAGCCCAGTTCGTTCTCCATGCGTTCGACGAGGTTAAGGCTGTCCGTGCGCTCGTTGAAGTACCTCATGCCGCCGCCGATGATGAGGTTGAGATATGGGTTCTCTGCCATCTGCACGGCGATTTCCTCATATTGTTTGCGATGCGGCACCTCGGCATAGAAAGCAGCGGGCGTAGCGTGCGTGACATAACTCGTCACGACGATGCCCGTCTCCTTGCCAAGCTCGCCAAGTGCATCAAAGACAGTCATCACCGGGACGGTGTCAGGGTTCATGCCTATCATGGCGTTTTTGGTCTTGTGGTCGCTGGCGAGGGCGGTGCCACCTGCCGCCGAATCGGTGATGTCGTTGCTGGCCGAATGTGTGTCGACCACGCCGATGTAAGGGAACTGCGAGAAGGTCATTTCCTCGCGCGAGGCGAGCATGGCCGCATAAACCTGAGGCAGTGCCATGCCGTCGCCAATCATATAAATGACGTTCACGGCTTTTGGCGGTTCAGGTGTTTCTTCTTTCTTGGAGACACATGAGGACAACATGCCCATTACAACGAGGGCAATGAGGGATAGAGTGGTTAGTTTTTTCATTATTGTTGAACTGTTGATTGTTTAATCGTTTAATTGTTGAGGTTCCCTGCGGGAATGGAGAGCTGTCTTTAGTTAAAAGGCGGCG
>CADAPW010000227.1 GCA_902789915.1 uncultured Bacteroidia bacterium
GCTTCAACAGATATGTCATCCCTGCGGAGGCTGGTGGGCAAAGGCATGGGATCTATAGCTGTTGAAGCCGTCTTGTGGGAGTTTTGTCTTCTTTGTCCCACCGCCCACAGATGCCCGCTAACGCACAAGCCCGCATTGGCATGACATGGGCGGCTGACCCTTACCTCTCTGCCCGCATGGGATTATTCAAAAAGTCGTCATACGCCAGTCGTATGCCGTCCTCCAACTCGGTCTTGTAGGTCCAGCCTAGGGCCGTCGCCTTGCTGACGTCGAGGAGCTTACGCGGCGTTCCGTTGGGGCGCGTGGTGTCCCATTTGATCTCGCCCTCGTAGCCGATGACCTTAGCGACCAATTCCGTCAATGCTTTGATGGTCAGCTCCTTGCCCGTACCTGCGTTGACAGTCTCGTTGCCCGAGTAGTTATTCATCAAAAAAACACAGAGGTTGGCGAGGTCGTCCACATAGAGGAACTCGCGCAGCGGCGAGCCGTCGCCCCAGCAGGTCACCTCCTTCAAGCCATTGACTTTGGCCTCATGGAAACGACGAATCAAGGCCGGTAACACATGGCTGTGCTCGGGGTGGTAGTTGTCGTTGGGGCCGTAGAGGTTGGTCGGCATCACCGAGATGTAGTCAGTGCCATACTGACGATTAAGGAACTCGCAGTATTTCAGGCCACTGATCTTGGCCAAGGCGTATGCTTCATTGGTCTTTTCCAACTCGCCTGTGAGCAGGCACGACTCCTTCATGGGTTGCGGTGCCATACGGGGATAGATGCACGACGAGCCGAGGAACTCCAGCTTCTTGCAGCCGTTCTTCCATGCCGCATGGATGACGTTCATCTCAAGGATCATGTTGTCGTACATGAAGTCGGCCAAGGCGTTCTGGTTGGCGATGATGCCACCGACTTTCGCTGCCGCCAAGAAGACATATTCGGGCTTCTCCTCAGCGAAGAACTTCTCCACGGCATCCTGTCGGGTGAGGTCGAGTTCTTTGTGGGTACGGGTGATGATGTTATTGTAGCCTTGCCTTTGCAGCTCGCGCACAATGGCCGAGCCTACCATGCCATGGTGCCCAGCGACGTATATTTTACTGTCTTTGTTCATTTCTCACTGATTGTTTTGTTTTTCGCCTACGGCGTATTTTTTTCACACAGATTTCACGGATTTCACAGATTTATTGAGCCTGCGGCTCAATGTCTCGTACACAAAAATATTCTGTGTAATCTCTGCTATATGCGTGACATTTAATTGACTATACGTTTTATGCTTTCCCTTAAATTACTAGTATTAAAGTTTACCAACAAACCGACCCGTTTATCCATTAGCTTTAGGTAAGTGAGTAGTTGCTTTGCAAACACTGGCTTCATTTCTTCGACAGACTTCAACTCGACAATGACTTGATCGTTAACGAGCAAGTCCAGTCGAAGAGGGGTTTTGAGTTCATTGCCTTTGTAGATAACTGGAACTTCAACTTGTTTCGCTACAATTAAACCTCGTTCCTTTAACTCAAAAGCCAGAGCTTCTTCATACACGGATTCCAACAAACCTGGTCCAAGTTCGTTGTACACATCAAATATGGCACCTCTGATTTCGTATGTCAATTCGTTGTCTGTCATTTTTGCTTTTTAATACACTAATTATCGGTTTTTTGTTTCACACAAATTTCACGGATTTAACAGATGAATATGTGGGGTAACTGCTCGCCATGGCGAGCCATATCTGTGTAATCTGTGCTATCTGTGTGCCATAAAACTATTGTCCGTGTGACCTAGACCTCCATGTGGGCCTTAAGATAAAGCTTCTTCACGAACCTCATATCATGCTCGACCATGATCTTCACCAGCTCTTCGAAAGACGTCTTTCTGGGGTTCCAGCCGAGAAGCGTCTTGGCCTTGGTGGGGTCGCCCAAAAGCTGTTCCACCTCGGCGGGGCGGAAGAAGCGCGGGTCAACCTCCACAAGCACCTTACCCGTTGCAGTGTCGATGCCCTTCTCATCCACGCCTTCGCCTTCCCAACGCAGCTCGATGCCGGCATGATGGAAAGCCAGCGTGCAGAACTCGCGTACGGTGTGGTACTCGCCCGTGGCGATGACGAAATCCTCAGGCTGCTCCTGCTGGAGGATGAGCCACATGCACTCCACATAGTCCTTGGCATAGCCCCAGTCGCGGAGGGCGTTGAGGTTGCCGAGATAGAGCTTGTCTTGATAGCCTTGTTTGATGCGGGCAGCGGCCAGCGTGATCTTACGTGTAACGAAGGTCTCGCCTCGACGTTCGCTCTCGTGGTTGAAGAGGATGCCGTTGACGGCGAACATGCCATAGCTCTCGCGGTAGTTCTTTACAATCCAGAAGCCGTACTGCTTGGCTACGCCGTAGGGTGAGCGGGGATAGAAGGGCGTCGTCTCCTTCTGTGGCACCTCCTGCACCTTACCGAAAAGCTCCGATGTAGAGGCCTGGTAAATCTTGCATTTGTGCTCCAGACCGAGGATACGCACGGCCTCAAGGAGGCGCAGCGTGCCTACCGCATCGGCTTCGGCAGTATATTCTGGGCAGTCGAACGAGACTTTTACGTGGCTTTGTGCAGCCAGGTTGTAAATCTCATCAGGTTGCACCTTTTGGATGATGCGCACCAACGACGACGAGTCGGTCATGTCGCCATAATGCAGGGTGAGCAGGCGTTTGTTCTTCATGTCGCGCACCCATTCGTCGAGGTAGAGGTGCTCGATGCGGCCGGTGTTGAACGACGACGAGCGGCGGATGATGCCGTGCACCTCGTAGCCTTTATCCAAGAGGAACTCGGCCAGGAAGGAGCCGTCTTGGCCCGTGATGCCGGTGAGTAAAGCGGTTTTCGCCATAGGACAATCTGATTTGATATTTGTTGCAAAGATAGAATAAAAAACTTTGTGAAGACAAAAAAACGGACCCGATTGTAGTCGAATCCGTTATATGCTTTTGGAAACAAATCATACACAAA
>CADAPW010000228.1 GCA_902789915.1 uncultured Bacteroidia bacterium
GCGGCTTCGAAGTCCACTGTGGTCCAGTCCTTGACAAAAAACTGCACATTACCGTTGATAGGGTTGATTTGTGCGGCCACGCCCAGACTTCTCGCCATGCTGACAAAGAAGATGTCACGCGAATGGCGATCAGCCTTGCGGGCTTTCAGCACGCCTAGCGGCGAAATCGGGATGCGCTGCGGGTTGAGGTCATCGTCGGCAACGATGTTTTGTTTCACCCATTCCACAAGCAGCTTTGGGTTGTCGTGGTATTGTCGCCGTTCCGCCTCGGGGAAGAACTCGGAGAGCGTCTTGCGCCACGCCACAATCATCTCATTGCTCACACGCGGGCTAAGGATGTACTCCGCATAATACTCCACTGGCATAGAGACAATGGACGAGGTGATGTCGGGCGTGTTGTCGAGATGATCCTTCAACACCTCAAGGCTGATGTCGCGCAGATCCTTGTCGGAGATGTTTTGCAGTAGGTTCACCGCTTTCACCTCTTGGTTTTTGTCTTGGGCGTAAGCCACGAAGTCGGCGATGGTTTGGTAGTTGCCCCAAGTCTTCTCGTAGATGCGGCACAAGCCCTTGTTGCCCGTGTTCAGAATCAGTTCCTTTTGGGCTTCTTTGCAGGCCTTGATGTAAGCATTGCGCATCGAGTCCTCGATGGCAATGCGGCGGTCGTTCTCGGCCCGCATCTCTGCCGTGACCTCTGGCAACACGCTGGTCGGCGGAGGCGGCACCATATCGAACTCGAAAGATTCCAAAGTGCCTTTTTCATGGTCAAGGGTGATGGTGACATTTTCATCCTGCCCCGACTTGAAGACTTGGTAGCCGAACTTGCCGTCCTTGGCGGCGTAAGCCATCATGCAGCCCAAGCCGGCGGTGAGCCAGGTTTGACCGTTCTCATCGGTGGTCTTCGTTACGACGGTGCAAAACTCGGCATAGTTGTAAATCTTGAACTCCACAGGCAGATTGGCTTGCGGTTGACCTTTCTCGTCCACGACGGTGAAGGTGGTCTTGGCGGTTTTGCCGTAGTTGTCCACTACATTGATTTCCGTGTAGTTGTTGTTGCGGCTGATGACCTCCTCGGGGCCATCATAGTCGCCGAAGACACGGGTATGTAATAATAAGGTGCGTGAGGCAGGCTCGTTGAACCAACCCAAGTCGAGCACAGGCTCGGGTTCGCATGCCCCAAGGAAGTGCCATTGTCCGTCCACCCAGGCCTCTACCCAAGCATGGTTGTCGTCGCAATGCGCCCATCGGGGTGTGTAGACCTGCCGTGCAGGGATGCCCACAGTGCGCAAAGCCGTCACCAGCAGTGTCGATTCCTCGCCGCAGCGTCCCCATGAGGTCTTGACCGTCGCCATAGGCGATGAGGTGCGGCTGTCGGAGCCTTTGTAGTTGACGTGCTCATGGCACCAATGGTTCACTTCGAGGACAGCGTCATAAAGTGAGAGATCCTTTACACGTCCTTTCAGTTCCTCATAATAGGTAGCACGGAAGTGGTCGAGGTTCTCGTTGTTGACACGAACGGGTACCACGAAATGCTTAAACTCACGCTCGGGGATGCTTTCGCCCCATGGCAGCTCTTGCTTGGCGAGAAAGGCATAATGCACACACTCGCGGAAATAGTCTTCGGCGTAGTCCACGCTATCGCCGAGAGGCATGTACTCGTAAAGGAATTCCAAGGCATCCTTCTCGTTGAAGGCCTTGTGTTTGGCTTCTCCTGCGCAGGCTGAAAACAGCAGGGTTGCGATGGCAGCAATGACGATTATGGTATTTTTCATAATTAAGGTATTCTTTGGTGAAATCTTTAGAACGGATTCAGCATTTTCTCCATTTCATAAATTAAGTCCTTGTTCGACTCGGTCCAGACCATCGTGGCGCCCGTGTTGTCCTTTTGGTTGGGATAGAGTTTCTCGTTGAAGCGCGGCACCCAATGGCCTAACGAGGCGTGACAATGCACCGCACCCGTCATGTCGAGGATTTCCTTCACGTTGCCCAGATTGATGCCACCGCCTGGCATGATGCCAATCTTGTCGCCATAGCGCAACTGCATTTCGGCAATCATCGGGACGCCTTCCAAGGCTGTGGGCTTGCCGCCCGAAGTCAGGATTTTGTCAAAGCCGAGTTCTATCAACTTTTCAACAGCCTCAAAAGGCTTCACGCAGGCATCGATGGCACGATGAAAGGTGAACTTCAGCCCTTCGCCTGCTCCCATCAAGGCCTTAATGGTCTCCACGTCAAGCTCTCCCTTGTCATTCAAGGCACCGATGACCACACCCTCGAAACCGAGTTTCTTGCAAAGCATGATGTCGGTTTTCATCATCTCGACCTCTTCCTCGTCGTAGATGTAGTTGCCCGGTCGCGGACGAATAAGCACGCGCATCGGGATAAATGAAATGTCAATGGCCTTGGCCAAAGTGCCGAAAGATGGGGTCACGCCGCCCACTTCAAGGCATTCGCACAACTCCACGCACTGGGCGCAGCCGTCCATCGCGTTCTGCAACGACTTGATGCCGTTGGCACAGATTTCCAATCTAATCATAGTTGTCAAATTTTGGGGCAAAGATATTGAAATTGTTGAACTGTTGAGTGTTTAATTGTTGAATTGTTGATAAAGGAAGGGAACATTTAATTACGAACTCAAACAAATACAAGCAATTCCACACAGAAACAATAACGAAACCAAATATTATTGTATTTTTGCAGTTAATACCAGATAGAACTATTATTGTAGAATCATGAAAGCCAAGCTCCTTTTCATTTTCCTTTATCTTTTTACTCTGGGCGCCATCGCGCAAAACGTTCATATCCTTCCAACCCCGCAGCAAGTCAAGACTTCTAACGGGCAATTCGTTTGGGACGAAGATGTCGTCTTGAGCTACGATGCCACCGACGCCGAAATCAGCAAAATCATCGCGATGTGGCGCAGCGACTTGGACCAAATCACTGGCAAGATGGTGCTATTCTCACGTGG
>CADAPW010000229.1 GCA_902789915.1 uncultured Bacteroidia bacterium
TGTGATTTATTATGAGAATCTTTTTCGAGGAACATGGCGATTGTGTTGGGAATATTTGTAATTTAGCACCAAAAATAAATATAATTCCTATATGAACGAAAGATTTGAGAGCCAAAAAGAACAACTGGTCTCTATTAAGCACGAAATCAGTTTGTTATACCAACAAATCAATTACCTTATTAGAAACGAGAGACCCATCGAGCTGCTTGATTTGGATGTGCTGATGAACCGCACGCACAGCCTTTATAGCCAGCTCTGTGCCATCAATTTGGGCGAAGCAGCCGAAGACGAGGACCTGCCTTTCGACGCGGAAGACCTCTCGGGACTCTTTGGTGGCATTGCGATAGAAAAAGAACCAGCACCCGAAGAAGAGGAGCCTGTTGCCACCGAGGAAGAACAAGAACAAGTGATTGAGCCAGAGCCGGAACCCGAGCCAGTGGTTGAACCCGAACCTGAGCCAGAGCCTGTCATTGTGCCAGAACCCGAGCCAGCACCTGAACCGGAAATTATCCCCGAGCCTATTCCCGAGCCTGAACCCGAGCCAGAGGCTCAAACCCAACCGGAGCCTGAACCCGTTGCAGAACAACCTGTTATTGTGGAACAGTCGGCTGAGGTGTTTACTCCAGTGCAAGAGCCGGAGCCTGTTGAAGCCCAAGAGGAAGAAAAGCCTTTGGGCGATGAATTTGGCTTCCTTTTCCGCTTTGAGGACATCCCTGAAAAGGAAGAGCAACCTGCCGACAAGCCTTTCGTCTCGTCCGAAGGCAAGGTGGTGCATGTGATGGAAGAAATCCCCGAGGAGGACATCCCTGAGCGTGACCGTGTGCATGGCGACGACTTGGTGAAAGACAATCCCCTTGTGATGCCGCGCATGGACGAAGAAAGGATGGCAGAACGAGAGGAAATCGGGCGGCAGTCGTCGGAAGTCATGCCGGGTGTCTTCGGAGATGACGATGCCGAGTTTGAGCTGTCCACGCCTGAGACGTTGGGCGATAAGATGATGGGCGAGGACCATTCGTTGGCCGCCAAGTTGCAGCAAAACCCCGTCCAAGACCTGAAAGCGGCCATTGGGATTAACGATAAGTTCTTGTTCGTCAATGAGCTGTTTGGCGGTAGCATGGAGAAATACAACAAATCCATCGAAAACCTCAACGACTTGAAGACCTTGAACGGTGCCATGATTTACCTGAACGAGTTGAAGATCGAGTTGCAGTGGAACAGCAGCAACGAGGCCTATCAGAGACTCAAGGATTTGGTGTCGCATAAGTTTGCATAATTATTGCCATGTCGAAACTCTATCTCGTTCCCACGCCCATCGGCAACCTGGAGGACATCACCTTGCGCGCCATCCGCATCCTGAAGGAGGTGGACGGCATCCTCGCTGAGGACACGCGCACGTCGGGCAACCTGCTCCGCCATCTGGACATCAGCAAGCCGATGACGGCCTTTCACATCCGCAACGAACATCAGGTGGTGGAACGCATCGCCGACCGCATCGAGGCAGGGGAGACCCTTGCCTTGGTCACCGATGCCGGCACGCCTGCCATCTCCGACCCGGGCTTCCTGTTGGTGCGCGAGTGCGTGAAACGAGGTCTCGAGGTGGAATGTCTGCCTGGTCCCACGGCATTTGTACCCGCCTTGGTCAACTCGGGGCTGCCGGCCGAGAAGTTCATCTTCGAAGGCTTCCTGCCGCACAAGAAAGGGCGTCAGACCAAGCTGCAGGCTGTGGCCGCCTATCCTTACACGACCATCCTTTACGAATCGCCTTTCCGCCTGCTGAAGACCTTGCAGCAACTGGCTGAGGTCTGCGGCAGCGAAAGGCAGGTTTCCGTCTCGCGCGAGCTGACCAAGATACACGAAGAAAACGCCCGTGGCACCTTGGCTGAGGTCATCGAACATTTCTCCAAGAAGGAAATCAAAGGCGAAATCGTCATTGTCCTTGAAGGTAGAGACGGCGCGTGCACCGTCTCCCAAGACGACGATTCCGACGAATAAAATTGTAGAGACGCGCCATGGCACGTCTCTACAATTTTATATCTGCAAATCAGAATGCGAACGACAGCCTCGTGTAATAATCCACGATGATGTCTTTCTTTCCGCCGTTGAGGCCTATGCTCCTGTCGAAAACGTCGATGACAGAGACGCCGCAGCTGAGGTAGACCCTGTAAATCTTGAGGCCTACGCCACCGCCTGTGTACAAGCCCGTAGCGATGTATTGGTGTTCGCTGTTGGGGTCGAGGCAGGTCACGTGGCCGGCGGGAATCGAGAAGCCGACACGCCCTTCGACAAAGGGACTGACGGGGACATAGGGGACTGTGAATTTCAGGCTGGCATACACTGGCACTGCATGGATGTAGGTCTCCTGCATGTTGTCGAACAGGCGGCAGTGTTGGCCATAGCTCGAATAAAACTCAGCGCCCAGCCCGATGCTCGTAGCCATTCCGAGTTGGTATTCAGCCATGCCGCCCACGCTGAAGTGGTAAGGGATCTCGTGCCTAAAGATGGCACCCCAATCCCACAAGCCTAAATCACCGATAACATGAAACCGGAACTCACCCCTTGGGGTGTAGACGCAGGGTACGTCTCGAGGCTCGGGCCTCACGATGGTCCGCCTATGAGGCTGGCGATAGCGGGGATGCGGGGGACGCATTTGTGCCTCGGCCGTCATCGACAGCGCAAAGAGGAGGCATAGGGCGAGCATAAGTCTTTTCATAGTCATTATCATTCTGATGCTGGCCAATGAGTTACAAATACCATACCAAAATTGTAGAGGCGTGCCTTGGTGCTTCTCTACAATGCTGTTATTTCAATTGCTTTTGGTAGGCTTTCAGTCTCGCAATGAGGCTGTTTTTCACGCCGTTGGAGGTGTAGGTGGCGCCACTGACGGCATCCACGTCCTTGCCCAAGGCCTCGTCGACGGTGAGGCCGTTCCAAGCGTCATAAAGCCCGCCTTCCACCACGCGCCACGGTCTTGATGCGACCTTCGGCATCCAACGCTATTAATAAAGGTGTGGGGCCGTTGAAGCCTTTCACACCGTCGGAATAAGGCGATGAGAATAGGATGGTGCCCAGCATGTTGCCTTTGGCATCCTTGATTTCATAAAAAGCCGTGTCGATGGTTTGGGCCTTGGCGGCGTCGGCAAAATAAGGCGTGGCTTCCTCGATGGGAAGAGCCGGCCATTTGACTTTGGAACCGCAACTGCACAAAGCTACTATGCCGACAGCCATCAGTGCGCCCAAAGATTTCTTATTGATGTTCATTTTTACTAGATTTTGAAAAATTTGTGCAAAAATAGTCAAAACCTTCCAACAATTCAACAAATCAACAAATCAACAATCAACAAAAACACTATCTTTGTGCCATCAAAACTCAAGATTATGCTAGTCATAGGAATCGCAGGCGGCTCGGGTTCAGGGAAGACCACCGTC
>CADAPW010000230.1 GCA_902789915.1 uncultured Bacteroidia bacterium
ATACGCTATACTTAAAAAATCGAGGCGCAAAAGTACGCTAAAGCACTCATTTATATAACAAAAGCATAGCGACAATTTGGCTTTTCGCCAAATTGTCGCTATGCGAAAGCCGTTTTGTCGCGGTCGTGTGTACTATTGTTTGTGGGAAATCCGGTATTCGGAGGGACTCATGCCGTATTGTTCGCGGAAAAGCCGCTGCAGGTTGCGCGGGGTAAGCCCCACCTGGTCGGCCACGGAAGACACGGTGTCCTCGGGCTGCTCGCGGAGCATCTTGCAAGCCTCAGAGAGACGGATGTTGTTGAGATAGGCAGGAATGGAGATGCCTCCGGCATATCTGTTGAGAAGCTGGTTGATGGTTTCACGCCTCATGCCAAGCACCTCGGCGATTTCGTCACGTTGGATGCCCTGGTCGGCATAGAGGCGTTCCGCTCGGATGCGGTTTTCCATCTGAGTGAACAAGGCGAACTCGTCTCCATTATCCTCCATACGACTGGCCTTTTGCTGGTTTTGTTCCTCCCTTTCGTCAATCAACTTCACCATTGCGGCGTTTTTCTCAGCCAGCTTGCGCTTTTGGTATAAGATATAGACGGAAAAGGCCATCGTAATAAGCAAGACCAAAACCACGGCCATCATTAGGCGGTGTATGGTGCGGATGTGGGCGGTCTTCCGTTCAATCTCGCGCTGCTGCTCCAAGGAATGGTATCGTGCGGCGTAAAGGTGGGCCTTGCCCTGCAACACGTTTTCATTGAGTTGCGCGTTAAGTGCAGCATATCGTTTCCAATAGGCTTTCGACGCATCGTGGCGGCCTTCCGCATCAAGGATTTCGGCTCGGCCACGGAGAATCTCAACATAATTCGCATTCACCGTGTCAGTGCCCAACTGTCGTTCCACTTCATCGTAGATGGCCCAAACGCGGTCATACTCTCCGAGTTTTCTCAACGGCGGGGCTATCATGAAACGACCGGTGAGGCTTTGTCCGGCAAACGTCTGGTCGTAGAGGGCAAGATATTTCCACGCCTCTGCGCTTTCGTCCAACATGGCGTAGGCTGCCGCCAAGTAGCCGTATGCTTTGCCTCGGTAGAAACCGATGTATTCGGGGCGTTCGGCCTCCGAAGGCTCGCGGATGGTGCCGTCGTGGAAGCTGTCGGCGTGATGCTCATAGTCGTCAAGCAGGTCGAGCATACGCTGGGCGGCAAGAATCACCTCGGCGAAGCGTTCTTTTTCGACGCAAATCTCTGCCTTGCGCTTCAAGGCGATAATCATGGCATCCATCTCGTTGAACTTCCGCTTGCCCTCAAGCTGTCCGACGACAGAGTCAATCTTCGAAAAGCCTTCCTCCTGCTGCCCGATGCGGATGAGCAACGTGCCAATCTCGGCATCGATGCGCAGGGCTTCCGTCGTCTCACCTCGGCTGAGATAGAGGTCGTCCAGCTCGGAGGCCCAGTGCAGGGCCTGCTCATAGTCTTTCCTCAGTCGACAGGCATTCAACAGGATTTCGAGCACATCTTCCTGCAAGTCAAGGTTCTCCCTCACCTCTTTCTGCTGCATCAGCCTTTCGCCAATCAGGATGGCTGTGTCGTAGTTCATTTCCTCGCTAGTGCAGGCATACACCTTGGCCCGCAGCACGTCGGCATCAACAGCCGACATGTTACCCACGATTTCGGCCGAGTCGATAATCAGCAGGGCTCTGTCGGGGTCGAAGGCGTAGGCTTCCATAGCCGCTTCCTGGGTGTAGAGCGTGTCGGAAGGTTGCGTTAAACGACCGCCATCCATGTCGGAAGAGCTTCCTCCCGTGCAGCCTGACAGCATGATGACCAATATAAAGAATAATATAATGTTTGGTGACGCTTTCATTTCAGAATAGTTTTCAAAAGAAAGGCGCAAAAATAGGGATTTTTCTTAATTTTGCAGCCATAAACAAATATTTTTATGATTACCAGCAAAACCAACCCAAAGATAAAGAACCTTGTTAAATTGCAGAAAGCAAGTGAGCGTCGGGAGCAAAACCGCATCCTCATCGAGGGACAGCGCGAGATTGAACGTGCCCAAGCCTGCGGTTTCGAGATTGAACAGTTGTATGTGTGCGAGCCATTGCTGCGCGAGCCGCTGTCCATCAAGGCAGAGTTCACCGAGACTGTGACCGAAGAGGTGTTCGACAAGATTGCCTACCGCGAGGGCAGCGACGGGCTATTGGCTGTGGCCATACCTAAATATAAGAGCCTCAGCGAGTTCAAGCCGAGGAAGGATGCTTTGATTATCGTGTTGGAGACCGTTGAAAAACCTGGTAACCTTGGTGCCGTGATGCGTACCGCCGATGCCGCAGGAGTTGATGCCGTCATCGTGGCCGACCCCGCCACCGACCTCTTCAACCCCAACGCCATACGTGCCAGCATCGGCTGTATCTTCAGCGTGCCCGTATATGCCTGCTCCACAGAGGAGTGTATTAAATGGCTGAAAAAGAACGACATCACTATCTACTGCACCTACCTCAAGGCCTCCATCGACTACCTCGATGCCGACTTCCGCAAGGCCTCAGCCCTCGTGATGGGCACCGAGGCCACGGGCATCTCCGACGCTTGGGTCGAGGCTGCCGACCAAAACATCATCATCCCCATGAACGGCATCGCCGACTCGCTCAATGTGTCGGTCACCACAGCCATCGTCACCTTTGAGGCTGTCCGCCAAAGGAGAAAACCATGAAAAAGGACTATTTCCTGCTGCATCTCTCTGTCTTCATCGCCGGTTTCACAGGCGTGCTGGGGCGACTCATCACCTTGGACTCAGCCATTTTGGTGTGGTGGCGCATGGCTGCGGCAGCCCTTATCATGTGGGCGTTTCTATTAATAACTAAACAACTGAACAACTACAAACTGAACAACTTATTGCAGATGGGCGGCGTGGGCATGCTGTTGTGCCTGCATTGGGTGTTTTTCTACGCCTCCATCAAGGCCTCCAA
>CADAPW010000231.1 GCA_902789915.1 uncultured Bacteroidia bacterium
GGGGTGGTGCGGTGGCCTTCGCTGTTGGCGATGACTTGAGGCTCGTTGCCTTCCATCACGGCCACGCATGAGTTGGTTGTACCTAAATCGATACCAATGATCTTTGACATTTCTTTGTTCTCCTATTTTTTATTTGTTACTTATTTTGTTGTCTAATCGCGGTTGCATACGAATTGCAACGGCCTCATCTTGTCAATCTTTGTGCCAAAGGAAAACGACTGACAAAATGTCAATTTTTCGGGTTTTGGCTATTTTTCCATCCCTTTTAACCTGCCAATTTGATATTTTTTGTACTTTTGTACCCTTATTTTTCCAAAAACCGACCCATAATAGTATGAAAAGAATATTTGCCTTGATAGTTTGCCTTTTGTTGTGTTCATCGGCGTTTTCGCAGGATAAAGTTGGCTTTTTCAAACGCTTGAAAGAGGCTTTCGTGGTGCATGACACCATATATATTTATGTCGACACCATCGCAGCAGCCAACAATCCCAACGAATACAGCCATAACGACGCCATCCTTGATGACGATGAGGACGAAAACGAACGCGAGAATGAATTTGCAGGTTCCATCCCTACCCCTTTTGACACGCTTGACACGGACGACAAGTTCCGCAAAGTCATCCTTTTCGACAACAGCACATGGGCCTATTTCAACATCGACAAGCCCGAAATCCCCGACTCGTTGAGCACGGACTATTGGGACACTGAGATTATTCACGTCACTGGCGTGGACTGGAAAGACATCCCCGACAATTTGGACATCCTTCTAGTTGACTCCATCCATGGTTATTGCATCCCCCACCCTGGACCGATCACTTCCACTTTTAAATATAGAAGAAGGCATCCCCACAAGGGTGTCGATATCGGTTTAAACACTGGTGACGCGGTGTATGCCGCCTTTGACGGCGTGGTGCGTGTCGCCATGCCTACACGCATGTCGGGGGGCTATGGCAATGTGGTGGTCATTAGACACGTGAACGGGCTGGAAACGTATTACGGTCACTTGTCGAAATATCTCGTTAAGCCCGACGACATCGTCAAGGCTGGCGAATTGATTGGCTATGGCGGCTCCACAGGCCGTTCCTCGGGGCCTCACCTCCATTTTGAAACACGATACATGGGACAGGCTTTCGATCCCGAGCGCATCTTCGACTTCCAGGCTGGCACGTTGCGCGACGAGATTTTCACGCTGAAGAAACATTACTTCAACGTCAACTCACACTATGGTATGAGCGACAAACAATCTGCCAATGCCTCCAACAGGCCCCCAAAGAATCAGAGTGGTGGAGGTACAGGTGCAGTTTACTATAAGGTGAAATCGGGTGATACGCTCAGCAAAATCGCCAAGCGTCACGGCACCACCGTTTCGAAGATTTGCCAACTCAATGGCATCAAGGCATCCAAGACCCTTCAAATCGGGCAAAGGCTGCGCGTGAAATAAAGAAGGCAATCGTATTAGTCCTCTGTCTCCTTGACGTTTTCTTCTTCGTTGGGCACTAATACGTTTTTCTTTTCGGTGTAACCTGTCTTTTTCTTCACGAACTTACGGATAACAAAATAGAGCGCTCCGAAGAACAAGGCCACAAAAGATCCCCAGAAAAGCTTGAAATACTTCCAAACCGGATTCCAAATTTCACCCAGATAATCAACCTTTACCATAACATTCAACACCTGGGTGGAGTTTTTTCTGACAGGTGTGCCCAAACATTCTTCGTTATCAAACATCTCAATAACTGCCGAGACTTCAATATCACCCGTTTTTTGAGGTGTTATAGTGAAACGGACATCCGATCCAGCCGTGTCAATCGGCATAATTTGTTGTGTTGCAGGCTCAATGATGCAATCTTCAGCGCTGGGGGTGATACGCGCATACATACCAGAGGTGTATAACATTGTGGTGTCACGGACCATTCCAGTATTCGCTTTCTGCATGTATTTTAACCATCCGACCCAGACTTTAAGTGTTCCCGAATGCCCCAATTTGATATTCTCAGTGACTTCTAATGTTGCAGCAAATTTATCTGATTTCACCGACGGAGCAGATTTTCCAGGTTGAGGCGCCGATCCTACTATTGGTTCCTCTACAGGACCTCCCTTCTCAATTACAACATCTTCCTGAACGGAGCCATTGACGTCCTCTCCCGTTGGATTTTCCTCAAGTATGACGGACGTGACCTGATACTCTTCTTGAGGTTCCTTAGGCGCACAGCCAACGACGACCATGCCTAAAAGAACGGCAAGAGCCATTCTTTTTACCAAGCTGAATAATTTAGCATTGTAATTCATAACGGTTTGATTTTAGTTTATTAATACATGTTGTTGGTTTAGTCTCTGTTTCATCCATTCATCCAGGCTTCGACGTCCTCCAGCTGCAAAGCGGGAATGTCGAGTTTGTTCTTCTTGCGCAAGCCGTTCAACTTCTCGCGCAGAGCTGAAGGCTTCTCGGCCTTCAGTTGTTCGATGGTGTTGTAGCCATTGGTGAGCAACAGGGTCGCCCAAGTCTCGGCCATACCCAAAGCCATGAAGTCTTCCTTGGTGGCGTTCTTCACTACCTTCTCGGGACGCATCATCGGGAACAACAGCACCTCTTGGATGGTGGTCTGACCCGTGAGCAGCATCACGAAACGGTCGATGCCGATGCCCATGCCAGAGGTCGGAGGCATGCCATATTCCAAAGCGCGCAGGAAGTCCTGGTCGATGAACATGGCCTCGTCGTCGCCGCGCTCGCTGAGTTTCATCTGCTCCTCGAAGCGTGCACGTTGGTCGATGGGGTCGTTCAGCTCGGTGTAGGCGTTGGCCAACTCCTTGCCGTTGACCATCAGCTCGAAGCGCTCGGTCAGTTCGGGGTTGTTGCGGTGACGCTTGCAGAGCGGCGACATCTCCACGGGATAGTCGGTGATGAAGGTCGGCTGGATGTAGGTGCCTTCGCACTTCTC
>CADAPW010000232.1 GCA_902789915.1 uncultured Bacteroidia bacterium
AAAATAGAAGGGAGCCTGAGCGGCATCGTCG
Organism: uncultured Bacteroidia bacterium; assembly: GCA_902789915.1. Taxonomy (GTDB): domain Bacteria; phylum Bacteroidota; class Bacteroidia; order Bacteroidales; family F082; genus Limimorpha. Next base: position 32 of record CADAPW010000232.1, read on the forward strand.
ACAAGATGAACGCGGTATATGACGGCCTGATAGGGGAGGGTTTCAACCTCGGCTTGGACCGCCGTGTCGTACCCGTGATGGACGATGGTGTGGTGACGGGCTGGAAGATGCAGCGCATCGAGAATCAAGTATGGATAGATTTGGATGAGAAGCCTTTCGCGACGATGTCGGAGCTGATTGCGTTTTATAAAGGCGAAAAGAAATAGGTGCTGCGCTCCGTGTGCAAAACTTGTGCGCATAAAGCAAGAAAATCAGCCGTATTTGGCTGATTTTCAAATTTCGTGACCCGGCTGGGGCTCGAACCCAGGACCCCAACATTAAAAGTGTTGTGCTCTACCTGCTGAGCTACCGAGTCAACCTTCCCGCTTTTGCGGAATGCGGGTGCAAAAGTACTGCTTTTTTCCTTATGTCGGGCTTTTTTGGAACAAAAAATTTCATTCATCCAACCATCCTTTGCCCTGACGAACGATAACTATTTCATTATCAGTGCAATCCAAAACGGTGCTTTCTTCGTTTTCGCCCGCCCCACCATCGATGACGATGTCCACCAAGTCCTTATATCGGTCGTGGATTTCCTCTGGATCGGTGAGGTAGGGGTTGATTTCATCTTCCTCGTCGGCCAACGAGGTGGTCATGATGGGTGAGCCGAACTCTTTGACGATATTGGTAATGATGGGCTGGTCGGGGATGCGGATGCCTATGGTCTTCTTCTTGCTCTGGAAGATGCGAGGGATGTTGTTGTTGGCTTCCAAAATGAAAGTGAACGGTCCTGGCAGGTTGCGCTTCATCATCTTGAAGACATCGTTGTTGATGGGCTTGGTGAACTCGCTCAACATACTGAGGTCGTGGAAGATGAATGAAAAGTTGGCCTTTTCTTTCTTGATGCCCTTGATTTGGCAGATGCGCTCGAAAGTGCGCGGGTTGTTGATGCAGCCTCCCAAGCCGTACAAGGTGTCGGTGGGAAAGATGATGGTGCCGCCATCGGCCAAGCATTCCAAGATCATCTTGACGTAACGCGGGTTAGGGTTCGTTGGGTAGAGTTTGAGTATCATGGCGTTATAAAATTGCGCAAAAATAATGAAATTATAAATGCGGAATTCAAAATGTGGAATGCAGAATGAGAAATCTTGAAATTTTGAAATTTTGAAATAAGAAATCTTGAAATTTTTTCCCTTGGAATACTTTTTTCTCTATTTTTGCAGTCCATCTACGGGATATCTTCCGCAGATGTTTTTGTTTTTAAGACCTTAGCTAACATCTGAATAACTTAAAACTATTACTACTATGGGAGGCTTCTTCGGCACTGTTTCCAAACATCCTTGCGTAAAGGATTTGTTCTATGGCATTGACTATCATTCGCATCTCGGCACCAAGCGCGCTGGCATGGTGACAAACGATGGAGAGTTGTTTCATCGTTCCATCCACGACATCGAGAACTCGTATTTCCGCACTAAGTTTTCCGATGAACTGGATAAGTTTGTGGGCAATATCGGTATCGGTGTCATTAGCGATACGGATGCCCAGCCCATTGTCGTCAACTCGCACTTGGGCAAGTTCGCCATTTGTACGGTGGCTAAAATCAATAACTTGGACGAGTTGGTCAACCATTGTTTGGACCAACGTCAGCATTTTGCTGAGTTGAGTTCGGGAGCCACTAATCCGACCGAGCTGATGGCCCTGCTCATCACCCAAGGCGAGGATTTCGTCGACGGCATCAAGAATGTATTTAATAAGGTGAAAGGCTCCTGCTCCATGATTATCATGACTGACGATGGCATCATCGCTGCCCGTGACTATTATGGTCGTACCCCTATTTCGGTAGGCAAGAGTGAGGAAGGCTATGTGGTGGCTTCGGAGAGCCATAGCTACATCAACCTCGACTATACGACTTGTTACAGCCTCGCCCCGGGCGAAATCGTCAAGGTGACACTTGATGGCGTGCAACAGATGCTGCCGCCTAGTCCCAAGAAACAAGTTTGCTCTTTCCTGTGGATCTATTATGGTTATCCGGCTGCCGACTATGAAGGTGTCAATGTGGAGGAGGCCCGCTACAACGAAGGCCGCGAGATGGGTAAGCACGATTATGTCGACCTCGACTATGTCTCCGCCATCCCCGACTCGGGCATCGGCATGGCCTTGGGTTATTCCAATGTGCGTAAGATCCCGTACCTGCGTGGCGTGGTAAAGTATACCCCTACTTGGTCGCGTAGTTTCATGCCTGTCAACCAGAGCCAGCGCGAGCATGTGGCCAAGATGAAACTCATCCCCAACCGTGCGCTGCTCGAAGGCAAGAAGGTGGCCTTCTGCGATGACAGTATCGTGCGTGGCACCCAGCTGCGCGACAATGTGAAGATGCTTTACGACTATGGCGCCAAAGAAGTGCATGTTCGCATCAGCTGCCCGCCGCTGCTGTTTGGATGTCCTTTCCTTAATTTCTCGGCTTCGAAAAACATCATGGAGCTTATAACGCGCCGTTGCGTGAAGGAGTTGGAAGGCAACGACAACAAGAACATTGAGAAATATTGCGACCCGTCGACGCCGGAATACGCCAACCTTATCGAGATGTTGCGCAAGCATGTCGGAGTTGACTCGTTGAAGTTCAACACCTTGGATAGTGTGGTGCGTGCCATTGGCCTGCCCAAGTGTGACCTCTGCACGCATTGCTTCGACGGCTCGAGCTACGGCCACGAATAAATATTTTCGGATTTTTGCTTGCCATTCCAAGAAAAGTCCGTACTTTTGCATCGGGTAAGTCTTATACGACCAGCTCCCTCTGAAATCCCCCAGGACAGGAATGTAGCAAGGGTAGGAGGTTGTAGCGGTGCGATATGAGTAGCTTACCCTTCTTT
>CADAPW010000233.1 GCA_902789915.1 uncultured Bacteroidia bacterium
ACCATTGAAGGAACAACTATTACAGGGAGTTTAATTTATATAGGAAATGAATATAGTGGTGAAGAGAATACTTTAACAATTGATGGCGGCTCTGTCAGTTTTAACGGGGGAATGCTTGCCTACAATAACTCAAATATTAATATTGAAAACGACGGCAATCTTACAGTGCATGTAACGAAAGATGATTGGTTTAGTACTGTTTTCCCTGGTATCGAAGGTTCTTCTGGTTCTGAGTTGAATGTAACTATCACGGATGGTGTTAACGGTAATAGTAATTTGACTATTATTTCTTGCGAAAATAGTTTTTTGGGCGATAAATTTATCAAAGCCCAATCCATTAATTTCGGTGGCACGGATGTCAAGGAAGCATGGGATGCCAAGACTTGGTCAGCCGACGGATACCAAAACCTGGAAACCCCGCTGACGCTGGAGGCCCTCACGGACGGCACCATCGTGGTGTACGATCCGCAGTCGGGCATGCAGTACACACTGAACGGTGGTGCTAAGCAGACCATGAGCGGCAACACAGAAATCAACGTATCCCAGGGCGATAAGGTGGCCTTCTACGGCAACGGCACCTCTATCGCCTCCTATCTAGGTACAATGATTACTGGCGGTACGGCTGATGTGAAGGTGTACGGCAACATCATGAGCCTGGTGGATGAGGAAAATTTCGCCACGGCCACCACACTGCCGGAGACTTATACTTTCTATAAGCTTTTCTATCACTACGAACACCTCACCGATGCGAGCGGACTGCTGCTGCCTGCTACAACGCTGGCTTCTGCTAATTATTGCTATGCTGAAATGTTCAGCTACTGCGACAACCTGGTTGCTGGACCTTCCGAGTTGCCCGCCACGACGTTGTCCTTCAGGTGTTACCAAGCAATGTTCTTATACTGCTCTTCCCTTACCGTTGCCCCTATTCTGCCAGCCACAACGCTGGAAGGTTATTGTTATTTTCAGATGTTCAGATTCTGCACAAGCTTGACAGAGGCCCCCGTGCTGCCCGCCCCTGAGCTGACTAGTAATTGCTATCGTGAAATGTTTTCAGGCTGCAGCAGCCTGAACAGCATCACCTGCCTCGCCACTTCTGCAATCAATTCAAGTAGCAGCACCTTCAACTGGGTGATTGGTGTGGCCTCCACCGGCACCTTCACCAAGGCCAGCACAGCTTCATGGCCCACAGGCATGAGCGGCATCCCCAGCGGCTGGACACCCATCGATCAATAACCCGACGACCATCGTCTAAACTTCAAACCCCAAGGGCGGCCATCATCCGATGGTCGCCTTTTGTTTTCTGCTGCCAGCCCGCTGCCGCTTCGCATCGGAGTTATGGTTGTTTTTGTGTTGTTTCTTCAGGAAAGCCTCGACGTTTAGGAAATATTATGTATCTTTGCATTCGAAAAATCTGCCATAATGGCAAAAATTTCGAATAAGAATGTATAGTAGAGCTTTTTATCTTCAGCAACTGGTTGATGGCAAGGACAATGGATTGGTTAAAGTCATCACGGGAGTCAGACGATGCGGAAAATCAGTTTTGTTGTCAACGCTCTTCCATCAGCATTTGGTGGCTTCTGGCGTGGATGAAGAACAAATATTAGACCTTGCTCTCGACGACCGTGACAATGCTGAACTGCGTAATCCCGACACATTCCTTTCTTATGTTAAGGCCCATATTGTGAAAGGGAAAGACAATTACATCCTTGTTGACGAGGTACAAATGATGGAGGACTTTGTCAGCGTATTGCTGAGTCTGCTCCACAAGCCGGATTGCGACATATATGTGACTGGGAGCAATTCCCGCTTTCTCTCTACGGATATTGCCACGGAGTTCCGCGGCCGTTCACAAGAGATTCATATCCAGCCGCTTTCTTTTGCTGAGTTTATGGAAAATTATGAAGGCAGTATAAGGGATGCGTGGCACGAATACCTTGAGTTTGGAGGATTGCCGCAGGTGGCCTTGTTCAAGAACAGGAAACAGAAAATCGATTACTTGTCGAATTTGGTGACGACAGTGTATGTGCGGGACTTGATAGAGCGTAACCATATCCAAAACGATGATGGAATGACTGAACTGATGCGGGTTTTGGCTTCGTCTATCGGCTCTCCAAGCAATCCGTCACGGATTGCCAATACCTTCGCAAGCACAGCTCACAAAGGTGTTTCCGATGACACAATTGCCAAATATATCAAGTATTTGGAGGAATCATTCTTGGTCTATGAGGCATTGCGCTATGATGTGAAAGGGCGTAAATACATCGGCACGGAAACCAAGTATTATTTTAGCGACATCGGACTTCGCAATAGCATTCTTGAATTTCGTCAGATAGAAGAGAACCATAGTATGGAAAATGTCATCTATAATGAATTGAAGATGCGCGGATTCAATGTGGATGTCGGTAGAGTGGAGGTCAGGGAAAACCAAATCCGTAAATACCTTGAGGTTGATTTTGTGGCTAATCAGGGAAGTCAAAGATACTATATCCAATCAGCATATCGACTCACTGATGAAGAAAAGGTGTCTCAAGAGAAAAAAACGCTTCGGAATATTCCTGACTCTTTCAAGAAAATCATCATCGAAGAGAATGACATCGTTCCCTATCGCGATGATGACGGCTTTGTTAGAATGGGACTGTTTGATTTCTTATTGAACCCCAGTAGCCTTGAATTTTAGGAATGACAGGCGGCCTTCAGTGTGGGTCGCCTTTTTTTCTGCTGCCAGCCCGCTTTGCGCCTGACTGCCGCTTTGCGTCATCGCGAGGCACGAAGCGATCCAGGGAATCCGCTTCTTGAGGAGTTAGACCCTGGTTTGCTTCGTCGTTCCTCCTCGCAAATCGAAGATTCGACGTAGTCAATGACGCGAAGCGTGGCGGAAACAATCCGGTTTTTGGCTTGATTGGGCTGCTTTCTGTTCAAACTACAGCCCCCACCCCTGCGACAAAACGGCTTTTTCATGCGACAATTTGGCTTTCAATATGCGACAATTTGGCGAAAAGCCAAATTGTCGCTATGCTTTTGTTATATAAATGAGTGCTTTAGCGTACTTTTGCGCCTCGATTTTTTAAGTATAGCGTATATCGCACAAAGCAAAAATGTGCTGCCGCAGCATGTCTATGAAATCGCACATGGGAAAAAGCCGCAGACGCGAGAAGACGAGACCATCTTTGAGGAATTGATGGCATTGGGCATCATCGTAAACACGTATGTTTAAATCATAAATCCCGAAATGCAATGCATTAGACAAAGTCAAATCTTGAATCTTGAATCTTGAATTTTGAATCTTTAAATCTTTAAATATTAAATCTAAACTCTCAAATGATGAAAAACACAAACAAACGCTATGAGGCTCCCCAGGCGGAGGTCATAGCCATCGAAAGCCAAGGCGTGCTCTGCGCGTCGGGCGGCGCCTCTTACTCAACAGGCGGCGGAAACACCGTGAACATGGAAATTAACAACGGCTACGGCTGGTAAAAACCGAACAAGCCATGAAGAAAGTCACTTTATTAATCGCAATGGCAGCCCTCTTGGTTTTTGCAGGCTGCAAGAAAGATAAGGAAATGGAAGGAACCACGCTGAAGGCTTCCATCGAACAACACGAGAGCGACGACGACAAGACCTCGCTCAATCCCACTGACGGCGCCATCTCTTGGATGGCTGGCGACAAGATTACCGTCTACAACGGCACTGTTACAGCCACCTTTAGGCTCACCTCTGGCGAGGGCAGCACCAATGGCACCTTCACCTACAATGGCGATTTCGACATCAACGATAACACGATGGCCCTCTATCCTGAGACAGGTGTCCTCACCGACAATACTGTGACCTTCACTGTGCCCCAACAGCAAAACGTTACCGAACCCGGCACCTTTGCAAACGGAGCCAACCCGATGTTAGGCCTTAAGTCAGGCGATGGCTTTATGTTTGGCAGCATCTGCGGTTGTTTGGGCCTGAAACTGACAGGTAATAACGTCGACATCACGGCCATCGAAATCGTTTCCGCAAATGAAACGCTCGCTGGCACCGTCACAGGTTATTTCAACAATTCCGGTAGTGAGACAACCAACGGCACCAACAGCGTCAGACTGAACTGCACCACCACGCTGACCGCCGAAGAAAAGGAGTTCTTCATCGTGCTTCTCCCAGGCACCTTGGGCAACGGCTTCACCATGAACATCTACAATGGCGACGAGATCATCTTCACCAAGACGACTACCTCCAACCTCATTATGTTACCTAACAAGGTAAAAATCATGAATACCCTTAATGTGGAGGCCACACCTGCAGGGTCGGTTATCGACCTCTCGACCCTCACGGACAACTATGAGGCTCAAGACGGCGACATCCTGACGGGCACGCTCAGCCAGCATTACAATATCAGCGTGGCCGAAGGTGCTTCCGTTACTTTGTGGAACGCGAGCATCAACCCGGGTCATTCATACAAATCGCCTCACGGCGCCTGCATCAGATGCGACAACGACGCCACCATCGTCATTGAAGGCGAAAACGACATGTATGTGTGGACGGAGCAAATGCCCTGCATTTACATTGCCTCAGGCAAGACGCTCACCATCACTGGTAATGGCTCGCTCAATGCCTCGTCAACGGGCATGATTACCGCAGCCATTGGCGGCTGTTATAGCAGCGGCAATAGTTGCGGCAACATTGTGATTGAGAGCGGCAACATCACGGCCACTGCCGGCTCGTGTGCAGCCATCGGTGCTGGTTTCAACGGCAATTGCGGCAACATTACCATCAACGGCGGCACTATCACGGCTACCAGTACTGCTGCTACAGCCATCGGCTGCGGCAATCAGATGTGTTTTACCTGTGGCGACATCACCATCAACGGCGGCACTGTCACGGCTACTGGCAGCCGCGCAGGCATTGGCGGCGGTTACCAATCCAATTGTGGCGACATCACCATCACAGGAGGTACCATTATCGCTACGGGTATCAGTGGTTCAGGTATTGGTGCAGGTAATGGCAAGAGCGGCACATGGGGTTACTGCGGCAACATCACCATCAGCGGCGGCAATGTTACGGCCAGCAGCTCTGGCGGTGTGGGTATTGGAGGCGGCTGCATGGCTAATTGCGGCGACATCCTCATCAGTGGCGGCACGGTCACGGCCACTGGCGGAAACGATTATGTTGCCATTGGCGGTTCAACCAATCACACCTGTGGCTCCATCACCATTACCGAAGGCGTGACCAGCGTAACGGCCACAAAGGGTGCCAATGCTCCCCGTTGCATCGGTATTGGCAAAGGTGACTACGCCATCTGCGGCACCGTCACCATTGGCGGCACGGTGTATCCCGACGGTGCCACTCCCAACCAAGCTGACGGATTGACGTTTGTTTATCCCGTGCAGGAAACCACCATCACATGGAACTCCTCGTTCATCAACAGCGTAAACATTATGTCTTGGGGTCACGACAGTGGCGTTTCCACCAGCAATGGAGGCATCACTGCCACGTTCACCGAGAATGCCGGGCTGAGTAGTAGTGGTATCACCATAGGTAATTCCAGTGCATACGGCATCACTTTCTCTACCACTACTGGAAACATCGATGAATGGTGTTAATGCAGGCCCAGGAGAAGACGTACACATTGATTACATAAGTCAGATTGTCTTCACCGTACAGTAATCAGCACGACAATCAACAATAAAGAAGACAGCAGGCGGCCCGTTAGGGTCGCCTGCTGTTGGTTTATGGGCGTGTTACGTCAGGGCGACTATAGCGGAACTTCGTTTTCATTTGCGACAGCACCAATCCCACCACGACCACCAGAATGCCGACAACCTTATTTACCGTCAGGGCTTCGATGGCGAGGAGGTAGCTGAATATGGCCGTGAAGACAGGGATGAGATTGGAGTAGACATTGGCTTTCGAGGCACCCAGCTTGCTGAAAGCGAATGCCCATAGGGCGTAAGCTCCGGCACTGCATAAGATGCCTAAACATACCAAAGGAACGATGTAAGCACCCACGTTGGCGAAGTTGGATGGCTCGAAGTGCTCCATGACGATGACCAATGGAATGAAATAAATCATCCCAACAATATTTTGCATCCAGGTGATAGTCAGTGGTTTATAGAGTTTTGTAAGCCGTATCAAAGCGATGGAATAGCCTACCGCCACCACTACCGAACCGCAAAGGAAGAGTATGCCTTTGGGCGAGGCGGTAAGCTCAAGGTTCTTGTTGAGCAGCATTACGATGACACCGGCAAAGGAAATGATGAAGCCCACGATGTTCATCGGCGTGAGCCGCTCCTTGAGGAAAATGCGCGCCGCGATAGGTGTCACCAAAGGAATCAAGGCGATGATGCCAGCCCCGATGACGGGCGAGGAGTTCTTCAGTCCGTAGCCCTCGAAGATGAAGTAGAGGAAAGGCTCGAACAAGGCGGCGATGGCAAACAGCCCCAAGTGTTTCCTTTGTATTTTCTCGTTGAGGCGGAAAACGAAGAGTATGGTCGTCAGAAAGACGGTGGCCACCACGAGGCGCAGGAAAATGGTCGCCGTGGGGTTGAGGCTCTCGTAGACCTGCGTGGACCACACGAACGACATGCCCCAAAAAATCATGGCCGTGATGCCAGCCAAATGTACAATGAACCCCTTGTTTTTCATGCCGCAAAATTACGCTTTTTTAAGATAGTTTTCCCCAACTGGAGCATTTCGGCAAGATTTTTGTATGTTTGCATCGTAAATATGAGCGAAATCTAAAGTCTAATCATTAAAAACCTATCACAATGAAAAAGTTAAGTTTGATCTGCATGACGGTCCTGGCTATCTCATTCTTGGCCTCATGCCGTGGCCCGCAAGGTCCTGCCGGCCATGACGGCAATGCCAATGTGGCTTCTTCGAAGGTGACCATCCATGATTATGATTGGAAATGGGACAATTTCTATACCGATGCCGAAGGTAATGAAAGAGGTCAGTTCTATGTCACCATCGATTATCCCGCCATCAACAACAATGTGTATAACCATGGCGCTGTCCTTGTCTACATGGATATTGAAGGAGCTTGGTCGCAGGTACCATTGACGTATTACTACGCCGAAAACGATGATTTGTATGAGGCCTCAATTGAGGTCGCCACGCTTAACGATGGTGGCGTGAACCTGTTCTGGACGGAAAGCGACCTTTGGAAAGTTCGTCCTAAAACCCACGATTTCAAGATTGTAGCCATAGAGGCCACTGTCTATAAGAATCGCAGCGATGTCGACTATAGCAGCTACGAGGCAGTGAAGACAGCTTTCCAACTGGCTGACTGATTGATAGACGTTCGGAATTGAATCTGGTAGAGACGTAGCGCGCTACGTCTCTACTTTTTTATTGCATGGCCAAAGAGAACCACATAAACCCTACGTAGCCCAGTGTGAGGAATAGCCCTTCCCAACGCGAAATCATGCGGCCTTTGCCCGTGAAGACGAACAGCAGCATGAGACAGTTGGCGGCAAAGAGAATTATCAGTTGTTGGTTCATCATCGGGTCGAAAGGCAATGGGGTGATGAGGGCGCTGACACCCA
>CADAPW010000234.1 GCA_902789915.1 uncultured Bacteroidia bacterium
AGGTATTTCTCGTTGTCGAACCCGTATTTTTTGGTGGATTTCATGGTTATTGAGTTTATCGAAATATAGTGCTTGGACTTAAAAATACGGGATGCAAAGATATGTGTTTTTGAAACACCAAAAACAAATTGGCATAAAAAAAGGTCGCCCAATGAGCGACCTTTTCGTTTTACAATGAAGGTTTACCAAGCGAAGAGCGGATAGTCCTTCATCATCTTGTTGACCTCGGCGCGGACGGCGTTGATCTTGGCCTCCGAAGCGGTCTTGGTCTCAGGATTGATGTCGCTGATGATGTCGTCGATCAAATCGACGATGACAGCCATCTTGTCTTGTTTCAGACCACGGGTGGTGATGGCGGGCGTGCCAACGCGCAGACCAGAGGTCAGGAAAGGCGAACGGGTGTCGAAAGGCACCATGTTCTTGTTGACGGTGATGTCGGCAAGGACGAGGGTGTTCTCCACCATCTTACCGGTGATCTCCGGGAACTTGCCGCGGAGGTCAATCAGCATGGAGTGGTTGTCGGTGCCACCGCTGATGACATCGTAGCCCTTATCCAGGAAGGCTCTGGCCATGAAGGCGGCGTTCTTTCTCACCTGTTGGATGTACTCCATGTACTCGTCGCTGAGGGCTTCGCCAAAAGCAACGGCCTTGGAGGCGATGACATGCTCCAGAGGACCACCTTGGATGCCCGGGAACACAGCGCTGTTGATCAAAGCTGACATCATCTTCGTCTCGCCCTTCGGGGTCTTGCGGCCACGCGGGTCTTCGAAGTCATGACGGATGAGGATCATGCCGCCACGGGGACCACGGAGGGTCTTGTGGGTCGTGGTGGTGATGATGTGGCAGTACTCAAGCGGGTCGTTCAGCAGGCCCTTGGCAATGAGGCCAGCGGGGTGGCTGACGTCGGCCATGAGGACGGCGCCCACTTGGTCGGCGATGGCGCGCATGCGCTTGTAGTCCCAGTCACGGCTGTAAGCCGAAGCACCAGCGATGATGAGTTTGGGCTTGCATTCGAGGGCGATTTTTTCCATCTCGTCGTAGTCGACGCGACCGGTTTCCTTGGCCACGTGGTAGGCGACGGGCTTGTAGAGCATACCCGAAGCGTTGACCGGGCTGCCGTGTGAGAGGTGACCACCGTGCGAGAGGTCGAGACCCATGAAAGTGTCGCCGGGTTCAAGCAGGGCTTGCATCACAGCCATGTTGGCCTGTGCGCCCGAGTGGGGCTGCACGTTGGCGAAGGTGGCGTTGAACAGCTGGCAGGCGCGGTCGATGGCGATTTGCTCGCTCTGGTCGACGATTTGGCAGCCGCCGTAGTAACGCTTGCCAGGATAACCCTCGGCGTATTTGTTGGTCATGACAGAACCCATGGCTTCCAGCACTTGCTCGCTGACAAAGTTTTCAGAAGCGATAAGCTCGATTCCGTGCATCTGACGCTCTTTCTCTTGGCGAATCAGATCAAAGATTTTTTCGTCTCTTTTCATTATTGTGTATTTAAGATTTAAAATTTAAAATTCAAAGATTTGGCAGGCTGCTGGCCATTGGCTCTTGGCTACTGGTAGCTTGATTGGAAACGATAAATCTTACCTCTATCAAAAAGCTGCCAAAAGCCAGAGGCCATGAGCCAGAAGCTAATTCCGCTGCAAAGTTGCGAAAATTAATTGAGTCTTCGACAAAAAATCTAACTTTTACTACCTTTGTCGCCCGAAAAATGGTTTACGATATGAAAAACCTTCGTTTATTCGCCCTAAGTTTGGCCATTTTGGCCTCATTCTTCGTGTCTTGTTCGGAGAAAAAAACGACAGAAGCCGTCATTACTTCCATCGACTATTCCGACACCACCTACTGGTACAGCTGCGGCGACACGACTAAGGCTGCCGATGTATTCTATGTCTATCCTACCGTTTCGTCCATCTCTTTTGCCGACAACGACTCATCGTGGTTTGCCGACATCACCCTGCACGAGGTGCGTGAGGAAGCCAATGGCAACCAACGGTTCAACAAGATGCTGTATGGCGAGTATAATTTCTATGCGCCTTATTATCGACAGATGATTTTCGAGGCTTATCAACAGCCAGCTCCTGTGTTGGATTCATTGGCACAAATCGCCGCAAAGGATATCAATGATGCCTTCCAATATTATATGGCGCATTACAACCAAGGTCGTCCCTTCTTCTTGATGGGTCACAGCCAAGGCTCGCAGATGCTCATCGAGTTGCTGAAACACGGCATGACCGAGGAGCAACGAAAGTTGATGGTTGCCGCCTATTGCATTGGCTATCATGTCAGTGCAGAAGAGTTAGCTACCTATCCCGAGGCTTTAAAACCCGCAACAGACAGCATGATGCAAGGTCTGGTCATCTTCAACTCCGTGACCGACACAACGGCTATTGGCAGGGTTTCGCGCGGTGATGTGGTTGGTGTCAACCCTACGACTTGGGCGATGGCAACAGACACTATCCCTGCTGAATTCCATTTAGGTATGGCCAAATACAACGATGCTCGCGACAGTGTCCTTATCGTTCCCTGCCCGACAAGGACCTATCTTTACAAGCACACCACCGTCTGCCCCGACCTTGACCCTGAGATGGTCTTCATCCCTGCATACGAGCAGATGTTTCCAAAGGGTAATCTCCACTTTGCCGACTCGTGGCTCTTTGGTGGGAATGTGGTGGAGAATATGCGGTGTCGGTTGAGAAGGTATTTGGATAGGTCATAGAAGCCACTGTCTAAATGCTTATACTATTAGGATTCAAAAGGAACTCTATTAGGATTCAAAAGGAACTCGTAAATATTCATGAAAGTAATGCCGCTGTCGTCCTGATAATGGCTGATAAGGTCCTCCGTGATGACAAATTTCCTAAAATTGTCGCCAATGTGTTTGAGGCTGCCTAATTCTTGTTCGCGTTTCCTTTCTGTAGGCAATCGCAATGCCGATTGGATGTAAAAGCGTTGACTGCCTTGGTTGCAAACAAAGTCCACCTCTAGTTGTTTCCTTTGGCTCACACCGTTCTCGTCTTTCGTATTGACGACAACCACGCCAACATCCACCGACATTCCTCGCAAGCGCAACTCATTATAAATCATATTCTCCATCAGGTGTGTTTCTTCGTATTGGCGGAAATTGATTCGCGCATTGCGGAGTCCTAGGTCGGAGAAATAGTATTTGGCAGGCGTATCAATATATTTCTTGCCTTTGATGTCGTAACGGACGGATTTCTCGATGAGAAATGCATCTTGAAGCATGTCCAAATATGCTTTGATGGTGGTGTGCGAGATATTGCTATGCTTGACAGAGCAGAAGGTGTTTTCCAGTTTTGTCGGGTTAGTCAATCCTCCAACGGACGAAGCGACAATGTCTATCAACTCATCCAGTTCCTCGTCGTTCTTGATTTTGTATCGTTCCTTGATATCGGTCAAATAAGTCTTGGCAAAAAGCCCTTGCAGATACTCCTTCTTTTTTTCTGGACTTGGCAAAGAAGCCAGTTTCGGCAGACCACCATAGATGAGATATTCCTCCAATGCTTGCTCACGGCTGCCTGGCCAAACGGACATAAACTCGCGGAAACACAAAGGCGCAATCCTGATTTCGTCTCCCCTTCCCCGAAACTCGGTGATAACATCCTTTGAAAGGAATTTGGAATTGCTGCCCGTAACGTATACATCGGCATTGTCGATTTTCAGGTAACTATTCAGAACATCCTCAAACTCCCTCACATGTTGGATTTCGTCAAGCAAAATGTAATACATCTGATTGTCGGTCATTTTGTTGTCGATATATTCAAGCAATGCGTCAGGGTCACGGAGCGGCTTGTTCCTTCTGTCTTCCAAGTCAATTTTCAGGATGTGGCTGTCGTCAACACCTTCTGCTTTAAATGAATGTCACGTTTGATTTCCATATCCATTTACTTTTTTTGCGTAAATACGCATTTTCTGTTTGCAAAAATAGCATTTTATTTCCGATGCCGTACAAACACAACAAACTTTTTTTGCGTAAATACGCATTTTTTGTTTGCTGCATGTAATTATTTACCGATTTCTCGTATTTTTGCGCCTCAAAACCAAAGCAATCGATGAAGAATTTTGTTGAAGAACTCCGCTGGCGCGGAATGCTGGCACAGATCATGCCAGGCACAGAAGAACTCCTCCAGAAAGAAATGGTGACGGCTTACCTCGGCACCGACCCGACCGCCGACTCCTTACATATCGGACACCTTTGCGGCATCATGATGCTCCGCCATCTGCAACACTGCGGCCATAAACCCATCATCTTGGTGGGTGGTGCCACGGGCATGATTGGCGACCCCTCGGGCAAGAGCCAAGAGCGTAACTTGCTCAACGAAGAGACCTTGCGTCACAACCAAGAGTGCATCAAGGCCCAGGTGGCCAAGTTCTTGGACTTCGATTCGAAGGAGCCCAATGCCGCCGAGATGGTGAACAACTACGACTGGATGAAGGACTTTACCTTCCTCGACTTCGCGCGCGAGGTGGGCAAGCACATCACCGTGAACTACATGATGGCCAAGGACAGCGTGCAGCAGCGCCTCAACGGCACTGCCCGCGACGGCCTCAGCTTCACCGAGTTCACCTACCAGCTCTTGCAAGGCTACGACTTCCTCTACCTCTATCAGCACAAGAACTGCAAGCTGCAATTAGGCGGCAACGACCAATGGGGCAACATCACCACGGGCACGGAACTGATTCGCCGCACCTTGGGCTTCGAAAACGAAGCCTTTGCCCTGACTTGTCCGCTCATCACCAAGGCCGACGGCAAGAAGTTCGGCAAGACCGAGAGCGGCAACATCTGGCTGGACCCGAAGCGCACCACGCCTTACAAGTTCTACCAGTTCTGGCTCAACGTCAGCGACGAGGACGCCGAGAAATACATCAAGATCTTCACCTC
>CADAPW010000235.1 GCA_902789915.1 uncultured Bacteroidia bacterium
AATGTGTAATTGCTTGAGTAATTTGACTGCGCCAGTCACTCAGACAATCAAACAATCAGACAATCAAGCAATACCCTAACGACTGATTTGGGTTAAAAGAAGACGGGAAAATGTTAAATTTCATTCCCAGTGTAAGAAAAGAGGGGCTTGTAGCGTTTATATAAAGAAAAAGACGCACTATGAAATGGATTAGAAAAGCCCTGAAAGGCATCTCGCTCACCGCCGCCATGTTTGTATTCCAGGCATGTTACGGCCCAAGGGAAGACTATTACAGCACCAAGGTAACCTTTCGCGTGGTGTCGAATGATACGGGCGAACCCATCCAAGGGGTCGCCATATGGGCACAAAGTCTGAACACAAGCGATTCCAATGCAAATGGGAATCCCCGTTATGTCGCTGACTATACTGACAAAAACGGTATGGCAACCATTTGGGAAGAGCTTGGTTTGAAACAATATTCCTTCATCGACAGAGACTCGATATACATCCCAACGGACACGATAGTCAATCCCATGAAGGCCGACACCATCGACATCGTGCTGAAAAAGTCCAGCTGACCCTGATATGAATCCAGTCACCAATGCCCTCTTCCGCCTCTTCAGGGCAAACGAGACACGTGTACACGAGTTGAACTACCTGTTCTGGGAATGCACCACGCGCTGCAATCTCCACTGCCGCCATTGCGGGAGCGACTGCAAGGACTGCGGGGGCGAGAAGGACATGCCTGCGGAGGATTTCCTCCGTGCGTTCGACACCATCCCCACCCAGAGCCGTCAACTACCCTTCACGGTGGTCATCACGGGTGGCGAACCCCTGCTGCGCGAAGACATTCCGGCAATCGGTAAAGCCATACGCCAGCGCGGAGTGGGATGGGGTCTCGTGAGCAACGGCTGGCTCTACGACGAAGCCATGCACCACCGGCTGATGGCAGCGGGGATGGGATCGCTCACCATCAGCCTCGACGGGCTGCAGGAAGACCACGACTGGATGCGAGGCCGCGAAGGGAGTTACGTCCGTGCCCTCAATGCCATAGCCATTGCGGCAAAGCAGCCCCGGCTCAACTTCGATGTGGTCACCTGTGTCAACCAACGCAACCTCCCTCATCTGCAAGCCATCCACGACCAACTGGCACAAATGGGTGTCGGGCAATGGCGCATCTTTACCATCATACCTATCGGCCGTGCCCTGAACAATCCCGAACTGCACCTGACTGACAGCCAGTTTGTACAGCTTATGGACTTCATTGCAGAGAAACGCGCCACCCACCCCACGCCAATGAATGTCACCTTCAGCTGCGAGGGTTATCTCGGTCGCTACGAGTGCAAGGTGCGGCAGACTCCCTATTTCTGCCATGCAGGGATAAACATTGCCTCCGTACTGATTGACGGCACCATCTGTGCCTGTCCCAACATCGACCGTACACGTTTCGCCCAAGGCAATATCTACACCGACAACCTCTGGGATGTCTGGCAGACCCGTTTCGAGCCATTCCGCAACCGGCAATGGGCACGCCAAGGCATCTGCCACGACTGCAAAGCCTTCAATATGTGCCTCGGCAACGGTATGCACAACTGGCACGGCGACTGCACCTCACCCATCAACTGCCACCATAATAAATTGAAAATTGAAAGTTGAAAATTGAAATTATTGCTTGAATGCTTGATTGTGTTAATTCCTGAGTGGCTGGCGCGGTCAAATCACTCAAGCACTCAAGCAATCAGACAATCAAGCAATCTTCTAAACTTTCAACTCTCAACTAATTCGTTAATTCGTTGTCCGTTGATAAGTTGATAAGTTTATACGACTCGCATCATATCAACATATCAACATATCAACATATCAACAAAATATTTCATTTTTCAATTTTTAAAAAAATATTCGTATCTTTGCAGTCTCAAAATTAAAAACTAATATCTTATAGACCTATGAGTATAATCAAACCCTTCAAAGGCTTTCGCCCGCCCGTCGACATCGTCGAGAAACTGGCCTCACGTCCCTACGACGTATTGAATTCCGAAGAAGCCCGCGTTGAATGCGAGGGCAACCCCTACAGCCTGCTCCACGTCACCAAGGCTGAAATCGACCTCCCCAAAGGCACCGACGAACACTCTCCCGAAGTCTATCTCCAGGTGGTGAAAAATTACAACCTGTTCAAAGACCTCGGCTGGCTGGTCAAGGATGAGGAAGAAAAACTCTACATCTACGCCCAGAGCATGAACCCCACCGCCCCCGACGCCAAATGGCAGTACGGCATCGTCGCCTGCGCCTACAGCGAGGACTACGTCAACAAGGTTATCAAGAAACACGAGCTCACCCGCAAGGACAAGGAAGAGGACCGCATGAAACACGTCCGCATCACCAACGCCAACGTCGAGCCCGTCTTCTTCGCCTATCCCGCCATCGCCCGCATCGACGAGATCGTGGCCGGCGTCACCGCCAAGAAACCCATCTACGACTTCATCGCCAAGGAAGACGGCTTCGGCCACCGCTTCTGGGTCATTGACGACAAAGCCACCATTGCCGAGCTCGTCGACATCTTCGACAAGCAGGTTCCCGCCATGTACATCGCCGACGGCCACCACCGCAGTGCCGCCGCCGCCCTCGTGGGACAGGAGAAGAAAGAGCAGAACCCCAAACACACCGGCAAGGAAGAGTACAACTACTTCATGACCGTCATCTTCCCCGACAACCAGCTCAACGTCATCGACTACAACCGCGTGGTCAAAGACCTCAACGGCCTCACCAAGGAGCAGTTCAT
>CADAPW010000236.1 GCA_902789915.1 uncultured Bacteroidia bacterium
CCCCTCACCTGTTGGTGTCGCAGGAACTTTGGTTAGGGCACATCTATTTAGTGGCGATGAACCTCGACCGATGGAATGCCCTGCCCCCGAAGGACAAGCAAGCCATCGAGCGTGCGGCAAGCAAGACCTACAAGGCGATGGGCAAGACGATGGATGAGAGTTACGAGCAGATGCTTCAGCAACTGAGCAATGAAGACTGCACCGTGCGCCGCCTTACACATGAAGAAGTGTCTGACTTCGTCACCACCGCTCACCAGAGCGAAGTCCAGGAGCATTGGGTCAGCCAGAAGGAATCCGAAGGCACGGCACACGTTCGCCGCGTATTCGAGAAGCTCCGCTCGTTGGTGTTGCATAGTGCAAAGAGAAAATAACAGAAAACAACAGTTATGAATACGGAACTCCAAAAGTGTATGAATGGCGAACTGTACGATTGTGGGCGGTGTTCCCGCTAAAGTAATTAAGAAAATAGAACTATCAAAATGAAAGAAGTATCAGTATTCTTAAAGGCCACTCACTAAATTCCAATTTTGATGCAGAATGTTGCACGACAGGCTTGAATATAGATAAATCAATCGGAAATCAAATATCTTTGGGCTGAAAAGTGGCACACGTGCCACAAATTCGTTGTACATCCAACCAGCTTTTTCTGCCTTCGCCCTGGATGGGTGCAGCAGCCTGTGGGTGCCATTGAAGAAGCGTAACACCAAGTTCTAACAACCCAACTGCCGCAAGGTTTTTCTTGACCTTTGCGGCGGTTTTGTTTTTTCGGATTACCGAAAAAAGCTTATTTCTCCGCCGTCACCATCAGCCAGTGTTTGGCTTCGTCTTTCCGGATGTTGATGCCCTTGAAGCCAGCATTTGATAGATGCAGCCTGATTTCCTCTGGTTTGTAGGTGTGCATTCCCTCGATGAGGCTTTCCCATTTGGCATCCATAGGACCCGAGCCATCCGACTCGTTGACGATGACAAATTGTCCACCGGGTTTGAGCACCCTTTTCACCTCGCCAAAGCAATGCTCGATGTCGGGCCAGAAATAGATGGTCTCGAAGGCGGTGACGAGATCGAAATTGTTCTCTCCAAAAGGCAGTTTGACCACACTGGCCTCCTGCACCTTGCAACGCCCCTCCGCAATGGCTTTGGCATTCACTTTGGAAGACTTTGCCACCGAAACAGACGAATAGTCGATGCCCTGCACCATACCTTTCGGGGCGCGTTGCAACAGCCGAGCGATGTTGGCGCCACCGCCGCAACCGATATCCAAGATTTGGCCGTCTTCCTTGGTTTGCACCGACGACAAGGCCCAGTTGGCCATCTGGGCGTGACCGCCGCCGTTCATCCCGTTCACCATCATTTTGCCGAAGAAGCCTTCGGGCTTGCGCGTATTGCTGAAAATCTTGCTAAGTAATCCCATAATTATTGTGTTTGATTCAGCTGCAAAAATCCGACGCTTTGCCCTATCGCTACAATCCCAAAAAATAGTGATTTTTTCGACCATAAATCATCATTGGCTTGGCAAACAAAATCCTTCTAATTTGATATTTTTATACTTTTGCTGTAACAAAATCCGCTCTTCTCCGTATTACTGAAAATGTAACCTGATGAAAAACTACAAAACCCCTATCATCCTGTTTGCCGTATTCGAGATCATCGCCATTTCACTTTGGCTGGCAACAGGAAGTTTGTTCTATTTGCTCAACTTCAGCTATATCGGTACCATCATCGGTGTTGGACTGGCCTTGTCAAAAGCGGGATGGAAATATGCCAGAGAATTCATCCAGTTTGGCGTAGGCGCCTACATGCTCGTTTTCCTCGGACTGATATGCAAGGAAAACATGCAGATCGAGGGCTTTTGGTATTACTTGTTCTCCGGCGTGGTGGGCGCGGGTGTGCTTCATTATCTCATCGCCAAAATCTTCGGGCCTCTCCTCTTCGGGCGCGGCTGGTGTGGCTACGCCTGTTGGACCGCCATGATCCTTGACCTCCTCCCCTACAAACAACCACAAGGTCCGAGAAAGAAGATTGGTTTCATCCGTTACATCGTGTTCGCGTTGTCGCTAATCCTCGTCCTCCTGCTGTTCCATTTCGACAAAGCCAACAAGCACACCCTATTCATGCTGTTTCTCATCGGCAACTTGGTCTATTATGTGGTGGGCATCCTTCTTGCCATTGTGTTCAAGGACAATCGCGCCTTCTGCAAATACATCTGTCCCGTCACGGTCTTCCTCAAGCCGATGAGCCACTTCTCTTTGCTGCGCATCCATTGCGACGAGAGCAAATGCATCCAGTGTGACAAATGCCTGAAAGTGTGCCCGATGGAAGTGGAAGTGAACAACGACTCACGCAAACGCAAAAATGCCACGGAGTGTATCCTGTGCCATAAATGCACCAAGGAATGCCCTGTGAAAGCGTTGAAATAACTAAAGCTGATAAGTTATAATGTACCCCAGAATTGAGAGCATGAGTAAAGGTGAAAAATGAGTAGTTTTGCAGGGCATTGACATCGAAATACCAGCGCGCAAATACGAAAACAACATATTATTAATCCGCACCCATGAAGCTGCTTGATGTTTCACATTAATTCATTATATTTGCAGTTTCAATGTACCGGGTACATTATACTGCCGATGCCGAAACCGAAACGGAAAAATGAATCTCAAAACTGAATATTATGCCCAATCCAACCAACAAACAAGAACTTGTAGCCGCCATGGCCGACGGCTATGCCAAAATGAATGAGCAAAT
>CADAPW010000237.1 GCA_902789915.1 uncultured Bacteroidia bacterium
AAAATGAATCTCAAAACTGAATATTATGCCCAATCCAACCAACAAACAAGAACTTGTAGCCGCCATGGCCGACGGCTATGCCAAAATGAATGAGCAAATTGCAAAAATGCGAGAAGAGGAAATATCAGCTCCTTTCGACTTCACCGCCGACCCGAAGAAATGCGGTGTGCGCTGGCAATACGACCGCTGCCTCCGCGACCTGTTGATCCACCTCTACGAATGGCAGGTGCTGATGCGCGAGTTTGTGAACAACATCCGCGAAGGCCACCCGCGTGACTACCTGCCTGATGAGTACCGCAAGAACTACCACGAGATGGACAAGATGCTGGTGGAGAAACATAAAAACACACCTTTGGAGGAAGCCAAACGCCTGCTGCAAGAGACCCACGAGGAAATGCTCCGCCTCGCCGAGAGCTTCACCGAGGAAGAACTCTTCACCAAAGGCTACTACAAGAACACCTACACCACCGACATGGCGGCCTACTTCGTGAGTGTCACCTCAAGTCCCTACGGGCAGGCGGTGAAGCTGCTAAAGACGCACCAGAAAAATCTTAAAACGGTGAATTAATCGAATTAAACGAATTACTAATGGCAGCTACTGAATCGTACGAATTCGATGCCATCATCCTCCAAAACGAGAACATGGATGCCGCTTACGTCGAGGTGCCTTTCGACATCAAGGCGCTCTTCGGCAAAGGGCGGTTGGCAGTTCACGCCACTTTCGACGGCGTGTCATACGACGGCCAGATTGTGAAAATGGGAACACCCTGCCATATCATCGGGATACGGAAAGACATTCGCAAACAGATTGGCAAAAGTTTTGGGGACATGGTGCATGTGACGTTTTGCAAAAGAGGCTGAAAACAGATACCGGCAACATAACTCTTATCGCAAATGGCACCACTGCAAGGGTCTCGTTCTTTGCGGCGGTTTTTATTCGTGATGATGGTCCTCGCAGTGGTGATGGCAGTTGGGGTCGCCGTATATGATGGTGCCATTGAGGAACATCGCCAGGACCTGCTCCACAGGAAGCTCGGGTGCACCAGCATGGATACGAATGCTAAATAGGTTCAAAAGATTGACAGCACCCTGGCCTATTCCACCACAAAGCACATCGGTGCAACCTTGTTCCGCCAAAAACCTCGGCATAGCACCGTGCTCATGCTCTGGCGCTTGCAGCACCTTTTGGTCAACAATCTTTCCGTCTTCGACATTAACAATAGTGACTTGCGGCGCCTTTCCAAAATGCTGCCACAGTTTGCCCTCGTTGGTGGGTATGGCTATTCTTTGATTCATGATTGAATGGTTTTTGAATTTTCGGCAAAGATAGTGCTTTTGCAGCAAATTCAGCTACAATTGCTCTTCCAACAACTCCGCCGCGTCAGCCACGCAACCGGTGCATTCGCGGAGTACTGCACCAGTACCGACACCCTTGAGCATCTTGCATTGAGTGGCGCCGTTGCGTTGCTGGAATTGGGTCATAATCTGCCTCATGGCTTTTCTAGCTTCTACCCTATCCTTTTTAGCCAATCCCAACACAATGCCTGCCCCGACAAGTGCGCCGCAGGTTCCTTCCATATTCCCCATGCCCGAGCCAAAGGCGTTGCCTAGGTTACGGCCGGTTTCTTCATCGATTCCGATTAAGTCGGCATAAGTGCAAATGATGGCTTGGGCGCAGTTGTGTGTGCCGTTCTCTAGCTTTTCTGAGGCTATGTGTTTTCTGGTTTCCATGTTGTTTGCTTTGTTTTTGCAAAAATAAATAAATTTGTAATTTTGCAGCAAATTCAATCCAAATGAAGAAGGTGTTTTTTATCGCGGCTTTGGCTTTGATGATGGCTACAGGCTGCAACCAACAAGAACAAGAACAAGAACAAAAACAAGGACAAGAACAACAGAACATGGATAATGAAAACAACGAGCTGACTGCCTTTGACGTGCAGAAAGCGTTTGAGAAAAACGGCTTCTCCTGGTTCACCGAGAACCTCCTCGTTTGTAGTGGCGACTCTACGCAGAGCAACGCCATGACCATCGGCTGGGGCGGCATCGGCAACTACCTCGGCCACAACCGTCCGGCAGTGACCGTTTATGTGGCGCCAGGTCGTTACACTTGGGAGTTTATGGAGAAGTATCCGCGCTTCACCATCATGCAGTTCGATGACCCGAAAGTGTGGCAATATATGGGCAGTAACAGCGGTCGCGACGGCGACAAAGCTGCCTCCCTCGGTCTACATGTAGCCTATACTGAGCATGGCACGCCGTATTACGAGGAGGCCAGCATGGTCATCGAATGCGAAACCATGTCGGTTTGGCACCAAACGGAACAGGATTTCCGCAACGACACGCCCAAGAAATGGTACGAAGGCTTTAATGCCGGCATCCACACCGTCTATGTCGGCGAGGTCATCGGGGCTTGGAAAAGACAATGAAAGAATCCGTAATTCAGGCGAGGACTTGAATCGTTGGTTGTTGTTCTAAAAGACTCAGAAACAGATTATGCTGTTTGCTTGGCGAATCTTGTTCTGTCCAAGAAAGAAGAAATAGATGACTAAACCAGCAAGGCCAAAGTGGTTTAGTTTTACCTTATTTTAACTTACTGGTTTTCAGCAATACTTACAAAAAGGTTTGTGTATTGACAAAAGGTAAGTGACTGAAAATTAGAATTTTTTATATATTTTTGCCTCGTTAATCCAGAAAACGATGAACAGCAAGAAAGAAATACAAAGACAAATGGTCGCTATTGGTGCTCTACACCTTGGAGCAAAAGGAAGTGCTGAGATTCAAAGACTTGTGGCGACAAATCCCTGACATTTCACAAAAAATGCTGACCTCCACATTGCGCCATCTAGAGGATGACGGCATTATCAGTCGCGAGGTGTTTATGGAAGTACCACCACGAGTGGAATACCGTCTCAGCGAGCGCGGAAAGAGCCTCATGCCGCATTTGGACGCATTGATTTCATGGGGTATTGAGCATCAGGAAAGTATCATTAATGATAGGGTAAAACACATTAAATCAAATAATTAAACTTTTCAAAATGGATAATACAAAGAAGACAACAGGTCAGTTTCAGGCGTACGAATTGAATGGATTCCGCCTGCATGTTTACAACAGCAACGATGTGATGGCCGATACCTCGTTTATCATCGAGGGTGAAAACGGCCTTGTGGTGATGGAGTACCCTTTGTTCAAGGTCAATGCGGCTGAATT
>CADAPW010000238.1 GCA_902789915.1 uncultured Bacteroidia bacterium
TGACGACGGGCATCTTGGCGGCGAATGCCTTCACGATACCTTTAGCCATGGTGCCGGTTCCGATAACACAGATTTTCATATTTGTATGATTTAAAGATTTAAGATTTAATATTCAAGATTTATTGCTGTTGGCTTCTGGCCTTTGGCTTTTGGCTTGTTTGGCCGTTAGCTTTTAGCAGTTAGCCATTAGCTTTGGTATCTTTATGCTAACAGCTAATTGCTAATAGCTAACTGCCCATTGCCAGAGGCTAGTAGCCAACAGCCAGAGGCATTTACTTCCCTCTAAACACCGCAGGCCTCTTCTCCAGAAACGCCGTCATGCCTTCCTTCTGGTCCTCGGTGGCGAAGCACTTGCCGAAGGCGGTGTTCTCCAACTCGATGGCATCAGCGGCAATCAGGTCGTAACTCTCGTTGATGCACTGCTTGGCGTAAGCGATGGCCAAAGGCGCGTTGGCGACCATCTTCTGGGCGGTCTCCATCACCTTGCTTGCCCGTGTAGATCATCTCCTTGGCGTAGCCTTGCCCGATGAGTTTGGCCAAACGGTAGGTGCCGCTGAAACCGGGCGTGATGCCCAGTCCCACTTCGGGCTGACCGAACTTGGCCTTCGACGAGGCATAACGGAAGTCGCAAGCCATAGCCAACTCGCAGCCACCGCCGAGGCAGAAGCCATTGACGGCAGCGATGACGGGTATCGGCAGCGTCTCGATCTTGCGGAACGCGATGGCACCGAGTTTGCTGAACTCGTAGCCTTCCTTCTCGTAGAGGTGTACCATCTCGGAGATGTCGGCACCGGCCACGAAGGCCTTCTCGCCGTCGCCCGTGATGATGAGGACACGCGTCTGCTTCGTGTCGAGGTTGCTCACGAAGTCGTCGATTTCCTTCAGGACTGTAGAGTTGAGCGCATTCAACGACTTGGGTGCCGACACTTTCATGACGGTGACCTGGTCGTGCTGCTCAATCTTCAAGAAACTGTAGTCCATGTCCGCAGGGATTAGATGTCCATGGGTTTCCAGTTGGGGTCAAGGATGAGCTTGGCCTCGGGTCGTGCTGCTCAATCTTCAAGAAACTGTAGTCCATGTCCGCAGGGATTAGATGTCCATGGGTTTCCAGTTGGGGTCAAGGATGAGCTTGGCCTCGGTGGCAGCTTGCATCTGCTCGAAGGTGAACTCGGGGTGGATTTCGCGTACCACGATGCCTTCGGGGGTGATGTCCATGACGCCCATCTCGGTGATGATCATGTTCACCTGTCCGGCAGCAGTCAGAGGCAGCGTGCACTCCTTCAGGATCTTAGGAGCACCTTTCTGGGTGTGTT
Organism: uncultured Bacteroidia bacterium; assembly: GCA_902789915.1. Taxonomy (GTDB): domain Bacteria; phylum Bacteroidota; class Bacteroidia; order Bacteroidales; family F082; genus Limimorpha. The sequence continues at coordinate 1,314 of CADAPW010000238.1, forward strand.
CCATGGTGAGGATCACGCGCTTGGCACCCACGACGAGGTCCATGGCACCGCCCATACCGGGAGCCATCTTGCCAGGGATGATCCAGTTGGCGAGGTTGCCCTTCTCATCCACTTGCAAAGCGCCGAGGAACGACACATTCACATGGCCGCCACGGATGATGGCGAATGATGTGGCCGAGTCGAAGGTGCAGGCGCTAGGCAGCAGCGTGATGGCGCCACCGCCAGCGTTGATGAGGTTCTTGTCTTCCTTGCCTTCTTCGGGGGTCGGGCCCATGCCCATGGCTTGGGGATCAAAGTCGGAATGCCAATACCCAGATTGACAACATCGCCGTCGTGCAGTTCCTTGGCAGCACGCTTGGCGATCACTTCTCTCATTTCATTTTTGTCCATAGTGTGTTGTTATTTAAAGATTTAACTATTTGTTGTTAAGTTGTTTCTTTTGTTTTATTTGGCTGTTAGCTTTTAGCTGTTAGCAATTAGCTTGGCAGCACCTAGGCTAACAGCTAATTGCTAATAGCTAACTGCCAAAAATCATTATTTCATACCTCTCTTTACCATTTCTTGTACAACAAACGAAGCCACATCGTCGGCGTAGGTATTCATGCCGAAGCCAGCGTCGAAGCCGAGTTCCTTGGCCAGTTCGTGGGTGATACGGGCGCCACCACAGCAGCAAATCATCTTGTCGCGCAGGCCCTCGGCCTCCATCAACTCGATGAAGTTGGTCATGTTGTGGATGTGGACATCCTTCTGCGTCACGGTCGATGCCTTTGGCGATGAACTCCTCGTTGGGCACCTGCGAGCCGAGGTTGTAGGCCTCAATCATCTCATAGCGTTCCAGTCCGTAGTGGCCGGCATAGCCCTTCATATTCATGATGGCATCGATACCAACGGTGTGGGCGTCGGTACCCGTCGAGGCGCCGACGATGACAATCTTGCGGCCGATGTTCTCCTTGATGTACTTGTCGGTCTCATACATGTCCATCGTCGTGGATTCCACCTTCGGCACATAGATGGTCGAATAATCGACGGTGTGCGTGCAACTACCGTAGCAGTTGACGAAGGTGAAACCGACGCTGGGGTTTTCCAATCCCATCTTCTTCAGCAGCAGTTTGGCCGCTTCGATGGCTTCTGCACCGCATGGCACGGGCAAGGTGAAGCTCAACTGCATCTTGCCGTCGTTCATGGTGTCGCCGTAGGGCTTTATCTTGGTGAGGTCTAGGGTTTTGTCGTAATCCTTGGCCTCCATTGAATATAATCCTTCGCTCATTGTTTGTTGTTTTTATTCTTGATATTCTTTTGTTCACTCATCTTTGAGGAAGAACCGCTCGTCTATTTCAACGCCGTTATCCTCAAGAAATTTTCTGTATTCGTCAGGAAAACTCGTGTTTTTATGGTGTTCCTTCTGACTATTGATGTAACTCGTAACTGTTTCGACATCACTCACCTTTTTCGAGAGTGCCGCATACCCTTCTGCCCATCCGATGAAGTCAGGGAAGTTGGGTTGCGTCTTCAGCCATTTGCTTGACTTTTCCTTGAGCTCCTTCATGAAGTCGGACAGTGCGACGGTGGGATGCAGGTCGACCAGCATGTGGATGTGGTTGGGCATTCCGCCGATTCTGTAGAGGTGCGACTTCTTGTTTTTCACGATGCCATACAGATACGCATAGAGTTCCCTCTCGTGGTCTTCCACGATGGTGTCATGACCATATTTGGTCCGGAACACTATGTGATATATGGATTGTGTGTAGCTCATGTTTACTTGTGTCTTGCCTGTCGGGGTGCTGCCGTAGGTCGCGACCTACGGTTACGCGATGTTCGACCTTTCAGGTCGCCTGGTCGGGTCTTCCTACTGGTGTCCCCGTAAGTCGCGACTTACGGTTACTGTAGTCCGACCTTTCAGGTCGTGAGGCACTCGGCAGCTTAGTTATGTCTTTCAGTTACTTGTCACTTTTAGTTGTCCTTTACTTATGTTAGTTGATCTCTTGTTCGTCGCCGCGTCTGAAAGACGCAACTTCCTTATCCGTATGTAAGCGAAGCGCAGCTTACGGGACGAAGCGCAACTTACGGGACGAAACGCAACTTACGGGACGAAGCGCAGCACACAGCAGTCTCCGCCCGGAGGGCGCAACTACTTCTTCCCCTTCATCAGCTCCACAAACGGGTTAAGGTAATTCTCGCTCTTCAGCGTAACGCCAGCCAAGCCCTTGCCGCCGTTCTTCGGGCGTTTCACGTCGCCGAAGATACCTTTCTCCAAGGCGGTGAACAGGCCTTCCTTGACGAGTTCCTCAAGCAGCTTGATGGTGTTGTCGAGCACCAGGTGGGCGCGTTGACGGCAGATGCCACCCTCCTTGAATTCCATTTCCTCGCCGATGTCCTTCATATTGTTGAAGATGTAGCGGGCGTTCTCGATAGAGAGGTAACGGTCGCTCATGAATGGCGTGTGGATGGCCTCGGTGGGCATACCCAGCAGTTGCAGGCCTTGGTGCGTCCAGATGCCGATGATGTTGAACAGCGCGTCTTGGATGTGGCCACGGAAGATGTTGCCCGTCATGAACTTGGTGGGCGGCATGTATTTCAGCGGCGCGTTGGGGAAGATCTCGCGGGTCATCTGTGCCTGCGCGAGTTCCATGAGGAAGCCGTTCTCGAGCATCGGGTCCATCTCGAAGGCGTGACCCAAGCCCATCTGCTCTTCGGGCAGACCGGCGATCTTGGCCAACTGCTCGTTGATGAGGTCGGAGGCCAACACGGTATGTGCGGCTTCCACGGCGTCGGCGGTGGTCAGGTAGTTGTCCTCACCCGTGTTGATGATCACACCGGCGAATCCATTAATGATACGGCTCATGTATTGGTCGATGAGGGTGCGCTGCATGTTGATGTCGCGGAACAGGATGCCGTAGAGGGCGTCGTTCAGCATGACATCGAGGCCTTCGAAAGCGCCCATGATGGCGATTTCGGGCATGCAGAGACCCGAGCAGTAGTTGCAGAGGCGGATGTAACGGCCTACCTCCTCTCCCACTTCGTCAAGGGCCTTACGCATGATGCGGAAGTTCTCCTGCGTGGCGAAGGTGCCACCGAAGCCTTCGGTGGTGGCGCCGTAAGGCACATAGTCCAAGAGGCTCTGGCCCGTGGTGCGGATCACGGCGATGATGTCGGCTCCCTGACGGGCACCGGCCTGGGCTTGCACCACATCCTCGTAGATGTTACCCGTGGCCACAATAATATAAAGGTATGGCTTGGGGCCTTCGCCGATGGTTTCGAGGTAATGCTCGCGGCGGGCGCGGCGGGTGCGGATGCGCGTCAGGCTCTCGTCGATGACGGGTTGCAGCGTGGCGGCAATCTGTTTCTGGTCGCGCGTCACCACCTTGGTGATGTCGAGTTCGCCTTTGGCCACCTTCTCGGCGATTTGTTGCGGGTTGAGGCCCGTCTGGATCATGGCGTTGGCGATGAAGAACAGGATGCCCTCGCCGAGCACGCCCTTGTCCTTGATGGCGTCCACCACCACATTGGGCAGCGGCACATCGCTTTCGTCCACCCCGTCGATGCCCATCAGTCGGGCGAGGGTGCGCTCCACGGCCACCGTGGTGTATTGCTCGCAGAAGGCCTGCACATCGTCAGCGAT
>CADAPW010000239.1 GCA_902789915.1 uncultured Bacteroidia bacterium
ACCATCGAGAAGATGATTTTTTTGTCGTCTACTTGTGCCATATATTATTGTGTTTGTTTTGCTTATTGCGCAGGGATTGAAATCCTTGCTTGAATTAATGTCGTCCTTTCAGGACTTTTTGCATCTCATCCTCCATGACGGAGGTCGCTTTCCCCCAATCATATACCCTGTTCGTGAAATCAAACCCGGCTTGGGCGATTTGCTCAGCTTTTTGTGTGTTGGTTAATAAGGTGATGATGTTCTGCGCCATCTCTTCGGCGTTGCTGCCAATCAGAATTTCCTCATTGGGTTTGGCGCCCAAGGACGCGTTCGCCAAGGGCGAGGTGATGGAGGGCAGACGCATCGACATGGCTTCCAACAATTTGTTTTGCAGGCCAGTACCAATGCGCATCGGGGCGATGAAGACACGGCTTTGGGCATAGGCATCGCGGATGTCATCGAGCCAGCCACTCACGATGATTTTGTCCGAGGCGGCTTTTTTTACCTTCGGGTCAGGGGTGGCACCAGCGATGTAAAGCTTTGTTTCGGGTAGGGTTTTCCATACAATGGGCATAATCTCTGTGGCTAAGTATTCCACGGCATTCACGTTGGGCGGATAGCTCATATTGCCCGTGAACACAAGGTCGTATTGCTTTTCTCTTTCCTGCGGCTTGAAATAGTCGTGGTCGACGCCATTGGGGATGATGAGGATTTCATCGCGTTTCTCGTGGGGAAACAAGGCCCTGTCAGGCTCGCTGATGATGGTTTTCACATCAAAGTCGTCGAAAATGGCGGCCTCGTAGCGTTTCAGACGACGGTATTCCATATTGAGAACCGGTCGAGTGACACAAGAGGCGATGTCAGCGCGGCGTTTCATGCCGTAGGAGAAAATATCTTGATAGTCAATGGCTTTCGGTATATTTTTATGTCGGATGTATTCCGCTACGCGGAGCAGTTGTCCGAAAAGCATGTCGGGCTTGTGTTTGGCAATCAAGGCATCGATTTTCTTGGCGGCCTTACGGTTGTAGAAGTAGCCACATTGCATCGGTAGACCTTTGCAGAAGGCGCGGACAAGACCTAAGGCGATCTGCGGTTTGGTGATTTTGATGAAGCTGATGGACTGGCAATAGGGTTGTAAGGCACGAAAGGCATCCTGTTCGCTGACTTTCGGGTTGTCGTTGAGCGCACAAAGGACGATTTCGTTGTGTTTTGCAAGTTGTTTTATCTGGTTGAAAGCCCGCAGCTTGTCGCCTTTTTCGAGCGGGAAGGGTATGCGGGGCAGGAGTACAAAAATCTTCATCTTGGAATGAATTGAGGGACAAAGATAGGAAAAAATTTGAAATGTAAAGTCGATGGAGGTGTTTATGAGATTCCCTTTCAGGGAATGGAGTGTGGTATAGTTGTAAAACGCGGCGGCTTTAGGCACATACTGAAATGTAAATACTCATGCCGCCGCCTGTTACACAAACGACAATACTCCATTCCCGAAGGGAATCTCTTTACAAAAACGAAATCTTACTCCCCGGCTTGATCTCCTCATAAAACATCAGCAGGCGGGCGATGATTTTGCGGTTGTCGTAGGTGCTTTCAATCAGTTTTCGGGCCTCTTTTCCTATCCTGACGGCTTTTTCGGGGTTTTCGCTGATGCTGCGGATGGCTTCCACCATCTTGGCCTTGTTCTCCGCGATGATAAGGTTGACTTCTTCGTCATAAAGGATGCCTTCAGCACCGACTCTTGTGGTGATGACGGTCTTGCCCATGGCCATCGACTCGATGATCTTGATACGGATGCCGCTGCCCGAAAGCAAGGGCACGATGGCCACGTCATGGTTGGCGACAAATTCCTTGGCGTCAGGTACCTCGCCGACGACGTTGACATGCGGGTTTTTCAGCTCCTTGAGCCATTCGGGCATGTTGCGTCCTGCCAAATGGTAGACGAAGTCGTAAACTTTTTCCACCGTCTTGGGCAGCACCTCGTCGATGAACCAGCGTATGCCTTCCTCGTTGGGCATCCAGTTCATGGAGCCGATATGATAGAACTTGGGCTTGCCTTCAATCTCATATTTTGGCGTAAATTCTTCAGGATAAACGCCATACGGAATGTCGATAATGGGTTTTGAGCAATATTTACGGAAGAAAGCGGCATCCTTGCGGGTGATGGCGGCAATCCCGTCAACCGTCTCCAGGGCAGAAAGCTCGTACTCCTTTAAAGTTTTCGCCAAGTGGTTGATATACCAGCGTTTCATGAAAAATCGTGTCTCCTTGGCGATACGCTCCCAAATCTTGTGCTCGACGTTGTGGGCACGCAACACAATCATGGCTTTGGAATGCTCGCGTATGGTTTCGACATAGGGTGTCATGTAGAGCATCTCCAATTGCACCACGTCAAAATGTTCTTTTTCAAGTACTTCTGTAAGTCTATCCTTGAACTCCTTGGAGATGAAACGCTCCACATGGTAGGATTTTTTAGTGAAAAGGTTGGCAAATGCCTTCAAAGGCATGACACGTAGGTCGACATCAATAAGCTCAATACCGGTTTTTTTCTTGTATTCTACAGGAATGTCGCTCTCTTTGACATGGAACTTCTCGTTGTTGATTGCCAATATCTTGACCTGATGCCCCGCTTCGAGCAGACCCGTGATGATGCTGTTCATAGCCATGGGACCGCCTTCGGAGGCAGGATAGGGAGGAGCCGCGGTCTGTGTTATTGGCTTTTTTCTGAACAGTCTTTGAAAGAATTTCTTCCAGCTGTCGCCGTCAAATAGGGCAGCGTCGGAGGTGGCTTTAAAGGTGAAGAATAGCCCGATGGGCATGAGCACAAGGGATGAAAGCCACACGCCAAGGAACATATTGAGGTCGCTATACACGGCCATGCGCTCGCTGATGGTCGATATGAGGTGGTAGATGATGAAAAACACCACAGAGATGACCACGGGAAGCCCTAGTCCGCCTTTGCGGATGATGCTGCCTAAGGGTGCGCCTATGAAGAAGAAGATGATACAAGCGATGCTCAGGGTGAACTTCTTGTGCCATTCCTTCTTGTGTTTGTTGATGTTCTCGGTTTGCGAGCTGAGGTCTATCTTGTTGAAAGCCACATTGTCCTTGGCATTTTGTGCGGTGCCGACAGCCATGTTGACGATGATGGCCCGCTGCTCATCGTCATAGTTTTCAAGTAAAGGCCAATGCAGAACGATACAGGTGTCGATAGCCATCGTGTCAGCTTTCGGCTCGGGAAGGCTAAGGCTGTTACGGTTGGCCCATCGTCGCTCAAAGCCTTGCGTGAAGGCTTCTTGTTTGCTGTCGTAACGCTTCCCCAACGAGTCCAACGACTGCGAGAGTTGGCGGATGTTCATCATCTGCTGGTACGACTTGTACATGTCCTCGCTCGACCGCGTCATGTCAAATGAGGCGAGGCTGAACTTGATTTGCTCCTCCTTGAACGACATGCGCTCGAAAGGCCGGGTGTCTTTGTAGTTGTCGACAGAGACGACATCGGTGTAATTGTAGCCGTTGTATAAAGTGAAGATAATGTTGCGTTGGTTGGGACTCATGGTCATGTAGCCCGAGTCGGCGGAGATGATTTTGGTGTTGCCGGTATGGTCGGTGTGGTCGTAGATTTTCACGCCGTAGATGTGACTGCCATCCTTGCCTTTTTTATCCACATAGATGACATAGTTTTCGATGTCCTTGTAAAACACGCCCTCCTTGATGTTGAAGGCCAGTTTCTGCCGTTGCACATCGGTGAGCAGGGTGCGCCATTTAAGGGTGGCTATGGGAATGAGGCTGTTGGAGATGAAGAAAGCCAATACGCTGAGCATCAGTGAGAAATAGAGCAGGGGGCGCATCGAACGCCACATCGAAATGCCCGAGGCTTTCATGGCTACTAGTTCGTAATGCTCGCCGAGGTTGCCGAAACACATCAGCAAGGCCAACAACAGCGCCAATGGCAACGACATCGGGATGGCGGTAATGGAGGTGTAAAAGAGAAGTTCTGCTATAATACTGAATTCCAATCCTTTGCCGACCAAATCGTCCACATAAAGCCACACGAACTGCATCACCCAAATGAACACTACAATAAAAAAGGTGAGCACAAAAGTACCCAGAAACGACTTGGTGATATATCGGTAAAGTTTTTTCATTTTGGAATTAAAACGCTGCAAATTTAGAAAAATTCTATCTTTGCCGAAAAAATACACGCATCATGAATCAACTTGACTATCTCAAAGGGCTTAACATAGCCATCACCATCAGCGCCAAAGACGGCGAAATCCTTTACCAAAATGACAGCAGCATTGAAGTGAACGGCGATGCCCGTGGCCGCGACCTTATGGGGTGCCACAATGCACGCTCACAGCAAATCATCCGCCATCTTTTGGACGATGCCGCGACCAATGTTTACACCATCTCAAAGAAAGGCAAGAAGAAACTGATTTACCAAACGCCTTGGTATGAGGATGATGCCAAACAGGTCGTCGGTGGACTGATTGAATTTTCAATCGTTTTGCCCGAGGAAATGCCGCATTACGACCGCGGATAAATTTGTAGGGCTGTCGTATCATGGCAGCCGCTGTTTGGTTTTTCACAGCGGCTGCCACAATGTGACAGCCCTACAGACAGATTGGTGTCAGATTTACTTCGTCACGAGGTTGTAGGTGTCCTGCGCGATGACGAACTCTTCGTCGGTAGGATATACCACTACGGTGACCTTTGAATTCGGCGTGCTGATGACACCGGCGTCGCCGATGATTTCCTTATTTATGGCAGCATCGAACTCAATGCCAAGACCTTCCATGTTTTCGAGGATGGCTTCACGCATGAACCAAGCGTTCTCACCGATGCCACCGGTCATCACGATGACGTCGGCACCGTTCATCACGGCTATGTAGGCTCCGATGTATTTCTTCACGCGGTGGGCGAACATGTTGAAGGCGTATGTGCAACGCTCGTCGCCTTCTTCCTTGCCGGCACGCACATCGCGCATGTCCTGCTTGCCGCCCTTGCCGCCCGTGATGCCCACGAGACCTGACTTCTTGTTCACTAAGGTGTTCATTTCCTTTGTGTTAAAGCCTTCCTTGTCCATGATGTACATGAAAGCGCCCACGTCGAGGTCGCCAGTGCGGCTGCCCATCACGAGACCTTCAACGGGAGTGAAGCCCATCGAGGTCTCCACCGACTTGCCATATTCGACTGCGGCGATGGAGGCGCCACTACCGAGGTGGCAGGTGACGATCTTCGACTTTTTCCAGTCTTTGCCGACGAAAGCGGCAGCCTTTTCGGCCACGTACTTGTGGCTGGTGCCGTGGAAACCATAGCGGCGCACACGGTACTTGTCGTAATATTCGTAAGGCACGGCGTAGAGATAGGCCTCAGGTGGCATGGTGCTGTGGAACGAGGTGTCGAACACGGCGGCCATCGGGATGCCGGGGAGCACTTCCTCCATGGCATGGATGCCTTGCAGGCTGCCCGGGTTGTGCAACGGAGCGAGGTCGGTGAGCGACTGTATGCCTTCCACGACTTTCTTGTCGATGAGCACGCTCTTTGGGAATAATTCTCCACCATGGGCCACGCGGTGACCGACAGCGTCGATTTCCTTCAGGTCCTTGATGACGCCCATCTTCGGGTCGACCAAAGCCTTCAGCACCAACTTGATGCCTTCAGTGTGGTTCGGGATGGGGAGTTGCTCGTAATACTTCTCACCATTGTATTTGTGGGTAAACTCGCCCATTTCGAGGCCGATGCGCTCCAAGAGGCCTTTGGCTAATAGGCGCGACGAATTGGCGTTTTCCATCTCCAACAATTGGTATTTGATGGAGGAACTGCCGCAGTTGAGGACTAATATTTTCATGTTTAATTGTTGATTGTTTAATTGTTTAAATGTTTTATTGGGAATGACAAATCTGCTCTTTTACCCTCATGGCGGAGGAACCGTCATTCCGCGAAAGCGGAACGCCATCTCCCAAGCGCGGTGACATATCCTTTTCGCTTGGGAGATAGCGGGTTAAGCCCGCTATGAGGGTTAAGGGCAGCTATTGTCTTTATTTCTGTTTCTGTGCGATAGCTTGGTTACAGGTGATAGCCACCAATTTGTAAACATCATCGATTGAGCAGCCGCGGCTGAGGTCGTTGCAGGGCTTGGCGAGGCCTTGCAGCACGGGACCGACGGCTTCGGCTCCAGCCAGACGTTGGACGAGTTTATATGCAATGTTACCCACTTCGAGGCAGGGGAACACGAGGGTGTTGGCCTTACCAGCGACGGGGCTACCCGGGGCCTTGCTCGAACCGACGGACGGCACGATGGCG
>CADAPW010000240.1 GCA_902789915.1 uncultured Bacteroidia bacterium
GGACAATACAAGAAATACAAGGTGAACCAAACGCAAAGGCGTTATTTTTATGACGAAGCGATAAAATGACGCGTCGCGTTCAAAAGAAATTATATCTCAGGCTAATAGAACGGGAAGAAGAAGAAATAGGCGGCCGCCCAGTCTCGTCTGACGCCTTCGGCCTTGCCGATGCTGGAGCCAGAGCTGTTTCGCACCGTGCCGTCGCTTTCCACCTTGCCGATGCTGGAGCCAGAGCCGTTTCGCACCGTGCCGTCGCTTTCCACCTTACCGATGCTCGATCCAGAGCTGTTGCGGATGGTGCCGTCGCTGTCAATCTTGCCGATGCTAGAGCCTGAGCCGTTGCGGATGGTGCCGTCACTGTCGAATCGTCCGACGCTGGATCCAGAGCTGTTGCGGATGGTGCCGTTGCTTTCAATCTGTCCACAACTCGAGCCGCTGGAATTGCGAATGGTTTGCGCCGTGGCCCCCGATGCCATAATGAGGACTATGGCCAATAAGAATACTCGTAATGCTTTCATGTCTATTATGTTTTTAGGTGAATGATTGCTGCAAAAGTAGTAAAAAACACGCAAGAGACCTCTCTTCTGATGAAAAGAAAATGTCTATCTTTGCAAAAAATAAGGAATGAACGAAGAAAAAATCATATTAGGCATCGACCCAGGCACCATGGTGATGGGCTATGGCGTCATTCGCGAGCAGGGCAAGAAGATGGAACTCATCACGATGGGCGTCATCAATTTGAAGAAATTGGAGAACCAAGCGCTCAAGCTGAAGAAAATTTTCGAGCGCGTGCTGGAAATCATCAACGAATATCATCCCGACGAACTGGCTATCGAGGCACCTTTCTTTGGAAAGAACGTGCAGTCGATGCTGAAGCTGGGGCGCGCCCAAGGGGTGGCGATGGCTGCCGCACTTTACCGCGATATCCCAATCTTTGAATACTCGCCCAAAACTATCAAGCAAACCATCACGGGCAACGGCAACGCCTCGAAGGAACAGGTGGCCAAAATGGTGCATTTCATTCTCAATACCGATGAAAACCCTGAGTTTTTTGATGCCACCGACGCTGTAGGTGCAGCCGTCTGTCATGCCATCGACAAGGGCAAGGACGTCAACTACACCAAACACACTGCCGAGAAGGCTAAGGCACGCCGCAAGGCCGACTGGAGCCAATTTATCGCTGCAAATCCCACAAGGGTGAAGTCTTGAAATTTGGAACATTTTTTGTGGCTTTTATCTTATAGACCAACGAGTATTGACCATTAACAAAAAAACATAACTAAATGATTATCACCATTATTTGTATTACCATTTTGGCCTATTTCATCGGTGGCAAGGACACCGAGAAGCAGTTGGACAAACTGAAAGACGTCGATTGGAAGGCCAAGGCGAACGATGTGTTCGGAAAAATTGGCAATTATGCCAAAAAGGCAGGCCGCGTGTCCACCAAGCCCCTCCTGCAACTTTATTATGTGCTGACCATGGGTGAGACGACCACTCTGGAAAAAGCCCTCATCGTGGGCGCCATCCTATACACCATCATGCCCTTCAGCCTGATTTCGTTCAAGGCGCACAAGATCCTCGGCATGCTTGACGAAGGTCTTGCTGTGGTGTATGTCGTCAAGAAGGTGCAGAAGAAAATCACACCTGAAATCGACGCAAAAGTCGAAGAGACTTTGAATCAGTGGTTTGGTGCGGAAGAAGCTACGCAAACTGCTGAGTCTGCTGAGTAATTTGTAAACTCATAAAAATCGCCCATCTATGTCATTCCAGCGCTGGGAAGTGCGGTGGAATGGAAATCGAAGATTCAACGAAGTCAATCTATAGATGGGCGATTTTTGTTTGACTATCAGAACCTTAGAGTTCCGACGATAGATGGTATTTTCCGCTGCCGTAGGTCTTTGTTTCGTAGCCATTTACCGTGGGCAGACAGACCTCAGCCGTAGTGTTGGCGGGAATGACAATGTCCCATTCAAAACGGTTGCCTTCGCGTTTCCAGTGGCTTTCAATTTGGCCTGAAACGGAATTATAGGTACAGTTCACAAAGTCTAGGCCTTTAATGGGATAGGGTTTGAATTGTATCTTGCTGTAGCCAGGTTCAAGGGCGCGGATGCCACCGAGATATTCGTATTCCCAGAGGATGAGGTCGCCGAGCAGCATCACGTGGTTGCCCGAGTTCATGGCGGGGTCGGCGGTGTTGCCGTTCCAAAGCTCCCAGATAGTGGTGGCACCATTGCGAACCATGTAGCCCCAACTTGGATAGGTGTCGTTGGAGGCAATCTTGAGGGCGAGGTCGCCGCGGCCATATTCCGTCAGGCACCGCATGAGCTGTTGGATGCCGATGACACCTGTCGAAACATGACCGCCACATTCGTTCATCGTCTTGTCGACAATGCTTTCCAAAACCTTGTTTTCCAATCCTTTGGGTACCATGCTGAACCATAAGGGCAGGATATTAGCCGTGACGGTGTTGTTGGCGTAGACGCCCGTCACGCGGTTGAAATACTTGTCGTTGAATGCGATGGTGGTGGTGGTGATTTCTTGATTGAAGAAGTCTACATCCTCAGTGAAGCCCAAAATCTCGGCAAACTTGGCCATCTTGCCGCAGAGGTAGCAGTAGAACGGCGTGGAGATGAC
>CADAPW010000241.1 GCA_902789915.1 uncultured Bacteroidia bacterium
GCCGGTGAAGACTGTCCTCCAAGTGACCTACACCGAGCCTGGTGAGAAGGGCAACACCGCCACCAACGCGCTGAAGGAAGCCACCGTCGAGACCGGCGCTATGGTCCGCGTGCCGTTGTTCATCAACACCGACGACATGATTCGCGTCGACACCCGCACGGGCGAGTACTGCGAACGTGTGAAGGCCTAAGGCTGCAATGCATAAAAAAGCGCAAAGTCAATTGACTTTGCGCTTTTTTTGTATTTTTGCGTTTCATTCCATAATCTTTTTCCGATGAAAATACAAAAGACGACTCTTAAAACTATAGCGGAACTTATTGGCGCAAAATACGTTGGCCCCGCCAACTTCCCCGTTACGGGCCTGAACGAAATCCACAAGGTGGAGGCGGGCGACATCACCTTCGTCGACCACCCGAAATACTACGCCAAGGCCCTCAACTCCGCCGCATCGGTGGTGCTTATTAATAAGGAAGTGGTCTGTCCCGAGGGTAAGGCATTGCTGCTCCATGACGATCCCTTTGATGCCTTCTTGCGTATCATGCGCCATTTCCGCCCCTTCGAGCCTCAGACGCAGCCCATCAGCGACAGTGCGACAATAGGCGAGGGGACGCAGATTATGCCGGGGACTTTTGTCGGACACCATACCATCATCGGAAAGAACTGCCTCATCCATCCCAATGTGACTATCTACGACCACTGCGTGATTGGCGACAATGTCATTATCCACTCGGGCAGCGTCATCGGTGCAGACGGCTATTACTTCCAGCGCCGCAACGAAGGCTTCAAGAAGTTCGAGTCGTTTGGCCGTGTTGTCATCGCTGACGATGTGGAAATCGGTGCCCTGTGCAGCATCGACCGTGGCGTCACCTCCGACACCATCATCGAGAGCGGCACCAAGTTAGATAACCACTGCCAGATCGGTCATGACAGCTATATCGGTCACAACTGCCTCATCGGTGCCCATGCCGCCATCGCCGGTGTCACCCGCATCGAGGACGATGTCATCCTCTGGGGCCGTGTGTGCATCAACAAGGACCTGGTCATCGGCACAGGCGCGGTGGTATTGGCCACCTCCGCTGTCGACAAAAACATCGAGCCGGGTAAGGCCGTCTTCGGTGTGCCAGCACAAGAGGTGCGGAAACAATGGCGCGAACAGGCCGCCTTGCGTCAGCTGCCTGATTTTCTGAAAGAATACTATAAAACACATCAATAACAATGGCTGATGACCGATGACTATGGCCTGCTTTGACCGACAGGCAGGCCATAGTCATAAGCCATAGTCGAAAACACAACCATGAAAAGAATAACCCTACTATTAGCACTCCTCCTCGCGGGCATGACGACCTTTGCGCAGGACATGAAGACCTACCAATACGCCGAGCGCGACACCCTTCAACTTTACCTTGATTTCTATACGCCCGCACAGGTGCATGACAGCACCATTTGTGTGGTGTATGTTTTCGGTGGCGGTTTCGTCGGCGGTCACCGTGACGGCAAGTTTGAGAAAGCTTATTTCAAGCATCTGGTGGACGAAGGCTTCCAAGTGGCAGCCATTGACTACCGTTTGGGCTTGAAAGGCGTCACAAATCTCGGTGTAACCCATTACCAACCGCTTGAAACAGCCATCGACATGGCCACGGAAGACGCCATCTCGGCCATAGCCTACCTCCTTGAACATGCACAAGAGTTGAAAATCAACAAGGACTGGATTATGATGGTCGGCTCCAGTGCGGGTGCCATCACCTCTTTGCACACAGACCATGCTATGTGTAATGGCAGACTGAATTCCAACATTCTGCCTGAAGACTTCCGCTTGGCAGGTGTGGTGGCGTATGCAGGCGCCATCTTCTCAAGTAAAGGCAAGGTGCAATACAACAACCGTGCGCCCGCGCCGACCATGTTTTTCCATGGTACGGCTGACGGTTTGGTGCCTTACAACAAAATCGAGTTTTTTAACGTCGGTTTCTATGGCACGAATAGCCTTGTGAAGCGCTTCGAAAAGTTTGGCTATCCTTATTATGCGCGCCGTTATGAGGACTATGGTCACTTGATTGCCATCGCAGGCCCTGCTACCATCGATGAACTCCTTTGGTTTTGCCGTCATTATGTCTATGGCAAGGAACAACTTCAACTGGATGGCACCTATCGCCAACTCGACCAGTCGAAGATGCCGCAGAACGACGTCTACACTTTAAAACAGGCCTTAGAAATTCTTGAATCCCGTAATTCAAGCAACTTAATTGATTAACAATAGATAAAATGAAGAAACTAATGATTTGCGTTGGAATGGCTGCCGCTTTGGTGGGCTGCGCCCCGAAAGAGGAACAGACTGTCGAACAGACTCAGTCTAAAGAGGAATTCAAGTATCTGGTGGACGAGTTTGCCGACTTGAGGATCATGCGTTACCAAATCCCGGACTGGGACCAGCTGACGCTGCAACAGAAGAGTTACATCTATTATCTCGGCGAAGCCGCCAAGTGTGGCCGCGACATTCTCGCCGACCAAAATTTCAAGTACAACCTGACGGTCCGAAAGACCATCGAGGCAGTGCTGAATTCTTACCAAGGCGACCGCGAATGCGAGGACTTCCAGAAGGGCAGCGACACCAACTTGCTCCCGCTCAACGAAGGCGAGACCGTCGATGACTTCATTGCCTTCCTGACACCTGTTGTGTTCGACAAAGAACTCTACAAGATGCGTCGTAGCAGCGAAGAAGACATCATCGCCAACTCGGCGGTGAACTTCTATGAAGGCGATATCAACAAGGGTGAAGTGGAAGCTTTCTACAACAAGATGCGTGAGCCTAACGACGCCACGCCGATTAGCTATGGATTGAACTCTAAGCTGGTGAAGAAAGACGGCCAACTTTATGAAGATGTATATAAGGCAGACGGCTTGTATGGCGAGGCCATCACAGCCATTATCGGCTGGCTCCAGAAAGCCAATGAGGTGGCGGAAAACGACAGCCAGCGCAAATACACCCAGAAGCTTATCGATTACTATACCACGGGCGACCTGAAGACTTGGGACGAATACAACATCGCCTGGGTACAGGACTCCGTGTCGCACATCGACTTCGTGAACGGTTTCATCGAGGATTATGGCGACCCGATGGGCATGAAGGCCACATGGGAAGCCATCGTCGACTACAAGGACTTGGAAGCTACCGTGCGTTCCAATACCATCAGCGAGAACGCCCAGTGGTTTGAGGACCATTCGCCTGTCGACCCGCGCTTCAAGAAAGAGGTGTGTAAGGGCGTTTCAGCGAAGAGTATCATTGTCACTACGCTGGGTGGCGACTGCTTCCCCTCGCCCCCGATTGGCATTAACCTGCCCAACGCCGACTGGATTCGTAAGGACTATGGCTCCAAGTCGGTGACCATCACCAATCTGATGGAAGCCTATGACAAGGCTGCTGACGAATGCCCGAGGAGTGCCCTCAAGGAGTTCGCCTACTCGCAGGAAGAGGTCGACCTATGCAAGAAATACGGCTCCGATGCCGATGTGGTGCATACCAACTTGCACGAATGTCTGGGTCACGGCTCGGGCAAGCTGTTGCCTGGCACGCAGCCTGGCGCTTTGAAGGAGTTCAGTTCCACTTTGGAGGAAGCCCGTGCCGACCTCTTTGGCCTGTATTTTCTGGCTGAGCCGAGGATGGTGGAGCTGGGCGTGATGCCCGATGCGGAGGCTTATAAGGCCGAGTATTGTTCCTATATCCGCAATGGCATGATGTCGCAGCTGGCCCGTGTGGAGTTGGGCAAGGACGTCACCGAGGCGCACATGCAGAACCGCAAGCTCATCTCGGAGTGGTGCTACGAGCACGGCAAGGATGCCAATGTCATCGAGAAGAAAGTGGAGAATGGCAAGACCTACTTCGTTATCAACGACTTTGAGGCTTTGCGTGGCCTGTTTGGCGAGCTGCTGGCCGAGATCCAGCGCATCAAGAGCGAAGGCGACTATGCCGCAGGCAAAGCCATCGTGGAGAAATATGCCGTGAAGGTTGACCCCGAACTGCACAAGGAAGTCAAGGAGCGTTACAACGCCTTGGGCCTGAAGCCTTACGGTGGTTTCATCAATCCCGAGATCGTCCCCGTCGTGGAGAACGGTGAGGTGGTGGACTACAAGGTCGAGTATCCTTCCGATTTCGTGGAGCAACACCTGAAATACGGCAAGGAATACAGCTTCCTCAAGGCCTCGCACTGAGTGCAGATGCCATGGTAAAAACAAGAGGATGTGCCAACAGGCACATCCTCTTGTCGTTTATGCGATAAATTGCAAAGTCTTATTTCTTTGTAGCCTTCTTTGCCGGGGCTTTTTTAGCAGGTGCTTTCTTGGCGGGTGCTTTCTTGGCAGCAGGAGCCTTCTTTTCAGCGGCTTTCTTGGCCGGGGCAGCCTTCTTGGCTTTCGGTGCTTCTGCCTTAGGCACGTTCTTCAGGATGTCGCACATGAAGTCCCAGAACATCTGGACGGTGGCGATTTCACAACGCTCGTCGGGTGAGTGCACGCCGCGCAAGGTGGGACCGAAGCTGATCATGTCCATGCCCGGGATCTTGTCGCCGATGAGGCCGCATTCCAGTCCAGCGTGGATGGCTCTGACTTTAGGATCCTTCTTGAAGCGTTTCTTGTAGCAGTTGACGGCGACGTCCAAGATGGCGCTGTTGGGGTTGGGTGCCCAGCCTGGGTAGCCGTCGGTGTGCTCCACGTCGGCGTCGGCGAGGCTCCACACGGCTTCCACCATGTTGGCGATGTCTTGCTTCGACGACTCGATGGAGCTGCGCTGTGAGGTCTGGATGAAGAAATAGCCTTCTTTCTTCTTGCAGGAGGCAAGGTTGGTCGAGGTCTCCACGAAGTTCGGGATGGTCTGCGACATGGCGATGACGCCGTGAGGGCAGGCATAGAGGCCGTTCAGCAGGTTGTACTGGGCC
>CADAPW010000242.1 GCA_902789915.1 uncultured Bacteroidia bacterium
CAGATGAAGTTGGCGACGCTGATGGTCGTGTTGTTCGTCATCGGGAAGGAGAACCTTTCCTTGTGGCTGTTTTTCATCGCTATCGGTTTGATGTGGGACTACCGCAAAGACAAAAAAGTGCTTTGGCATCTTTTCGCATACGCTGTTTTTGGTCTGGCTTATTTCTTGATTATCAACATGGTGGTTATGCCGAAAATCGGAGGTCAAGGTATCAGCCGCTACAGCCATTTGGGAAGCAACTATGCGGAGATTGCCCTGCAACTCGTCACCCATCCCGGCGAGACGTTGCGTATTCTGTTCACCAACACCAACGCCCATCCCAATATCAACCCGCGCAAGGCCGAGTTCTATTTTTGTGCCTTGGCTTCGGGGATGTTGCTTACCTTGCTGAAACCCAACTATTTGTTTATGCTCATTCCACTCATCGTGCAAAAAATGTTCTCCATCGACCCGATGCTTTGGGGCATTTCGGTGCACTATAATGTGGAATTTGTGCCAGTGTTGGTCATTTCCTCTTTCTTGGTGATTCTCAGGCTGAAAAAGCAACTTCCAAGGCTGGTATTAGCTTTGGCCTTGCTCCTTTCCACCATTCTGACCACCTTCTACACCATCGGTGAGCCAAATTCCATGGTGCTCTTGGACCAGATTTGCGTTTTCCAAGGGAGGCATTATCAACAGCGGAAGTTCGATGTCAAGTATGCCCGCCAGCTGATTCGGCAGATTCCAGACGATGCTTCGGTAAGTGCCGCCACGATGTTTGTCCCGCATTTGGCCTTGCGTGACGAGATCTATGACCTCGACAATCGACCCAATCCCGGCGCCGATTATGTGATGATAACGGAGCCTTATTTCGAGATGGTGAAATACTGGAAAAGGGTGTTCCCCGACCGCGACGACTACGACACCGTGGCTACTGACGGGACGCTGTATCTGCTGCGTCGGAAGCCATAAACCGCGACAGGGTAGGGGGCTGGTCGCAAAGGTCTTTGCAGGTGTAGACAAAGAAGTTTTTGGCGGGCTTGCCACAACGGTCGATTTCAATCACGCCAACAAGCTCAATCTCCTTGAAATACCATTGGTAAGTCGTCTTTGGGTCTTTCGGATAGCGGCTATCCGAGAAGAACCAATAGTTTTCGCCCAGATGGAAGCCGCCTCTTTCATCGTTGATCCATAGGTATTTGTGCAAAAAGGCGGGCCAGCCCAAGCCCATGACGCGCAACCCAAGCGGTCGGGCGACGTAATAATCGAGGTTGGCCAGCGGGAACCATTGGTTGGCCACGATGCCATCCTCCTCATTCATCACGCCTTCGGCGATTTTCTGGGCACGGAAGTCGGCGAACTTCTCGCCCAGCTGCCGCCAGCCGTACATGTCGACGGTGAAATCGTCGCGACCAATTTGTTCTGGGGCAGTATGTTTGTCAAGAGGGATGAAGCCCGTCTTGATTTCGGCCACGCCGACAACCAAGGTAATCAAAAGCACGGAAAGCGCTGCGATGATGGATTGGGGTAAGGTTTCATGTTTGTCTTTTAGATATGCTGCCGACAACAGGATAAGCGATACGTATGCGGGTGCGTTCCAATGGGGTAGGGTGGGACGCGTCAAGGAGAACACCCAAAACAGCGCAATCATCGGCAGAGCGATGCAAAGGATGAGGCGTTGCGCGGATTTTTCAAGGTTGAGTCGCTTCTTGAAAGCCGCAACGACGGCGATGATGGCCATGACGAAGTTGACGGGGTTGTTGTAGAAAAACTCGCCGGCCAATTCGGTCCCAAAGGTGCTGAAGTTCAAGGCTCCGCCGCCCACGCGCTCGCCATGGAAACTGAGGCTGGCAAAGTTGTATTTGATGTTCCAATAGAGAATGGGAATGCAACAGATGACTGAAATCAGCAAGGAGAGGTAAAGGTAAGGGTTTTTTAGTTGTTTTCGGTTGAAAACCAAGATGTAAAGACCCATGCCGACCCAAAGGAAGACGCCGGAGTACTTGGAGAGCATGGCTAAGCCCGAGAAGAGTCCGAAAAGTATAAAAAACCGGCCCTTCGACAGGCTCAGGGACCTTACTGCTGACCAAATGGCCAGGAGCCAAAACAGCATCAGCGGGGTGTCGGGCATGATGAAGATGCCCGTGATGACAAAGGCATAGATGGAAGCGGTGTAGAGTAGGGCGGCGTAAAGACCTGTCGTCGCGTCTTTCAGGTCCTTGCCGATGCGATAAATTATATAGGTGTTGGCGGTCATGATGAGGACCGAGGCCAAGCGGATGAAAAACTCACTGTCGAACAACAAGTTAAGGCTGAAAAGTTGAATCATCCAGCCCACCATAGGGGGATGGTCGAAGTGGCTCCAGTCGGGATAGACGGCGTAGGTCCAATAGTAGACCTCGTCGTTGCCGAACTCCAACCAAGCGGCCAACACGCCTCTCACGATGGCGCTGACGACCAACAACACAATCAGCAACTTGTTGATATTTTGTTCTTTAATCCTCACTTGTTTTCCTCTTTTTTGGCTCTGGCCGTTTTGAACAGGTACCATGCCAAGGCTGCAAAGGCAACGACATAAACGAACCAATACA
>CADAPW010000243.1 GCA_902789915.1 uncultured Bacteroidia bacterium
CTTGCTGGTGTTCACAGGCTGCGTGATGCTGGCCATGAATTTCAGCTCTTCGTTTTGTTTGTCTTTCTTGCACGAGGTGAAGGCAAGGGCGACAAGGGCACACAGGCCCAGAATTCTTACTACTTTCTTCATTTTTTCTCTTTTAGTTTCTAGTGAAAATTCCGTTAATTACCACTGACCATTTTGTTCATTGAATTGGAGGCCATTGCCCATGATGCCAGAATCAGGAGCGGGGGTAACAGAGGCCATCAATACATTGGCTTGCATGTCAAAAACGACCACCTCAGCATGAGGTGCTTCGTAAAACTTTGCTTCTTTTTTCATTTTGCTTTTGTTTTGTTCGCTATAATATTAATAATGTGATTACTAGTTCTGTCTTACGTCCCTTATCACCAAAGTGGCACCTATAAGGAGGTGCAAAGTTACAACATTTTTCTATAAGAATGACCATTAATTAATGGTTGGCATCGGATATCGACCGAAACCAAGTAATCAATGGCATCGGTTTTATAGCCAACAAGAATATAAAAATCTATCTATAATATATTGATTATCAATGTTTTTAATTTACACTTCACAAAATAATACACCCTATCGATAGGTTTTTTGGCGGCAAGCTTTTTTTACTAATGTGGTAAAAATTGCCACAATTCAATGCAAAGCTTCAATTGAACAGCTCCTTCACATCGGGAGCCTGTTGGGCAGCTTCGGAAGCCTCAAAATACGGGGCCTTTTCGAAGCCAAACATGCCTGCGATGATGTTGGCGGGGAAACGACGCACGGCGGTATTGTATGTCTGAACAGCCTCCTGCCATTCCCTTCTTGCGTTGGCGATGCCATTCTCACAGCCTTCCAATTGCGACTGCAAGTCGAGGTAGTTCTGGTTGGCTTTCAGATCAGGATACTGTTCCACGGTGACCAAAAGGCGAGAAAGCGCACCCGATAGTTCGTTTTGGGCATCCATGTAGGTTTTCAGGCTCTCTTCGGTGAGGTTGGTCGGGTCAAGGGTGACTGAAGTGGCCTTGGCACGAGCCTCAACGACAGCCGTCAAAGTACCAGCCTCATACTCGGCATAGTTTTTCACTGTGGCGACGAGATTGGGGATCAGATCGGCACGCTTCTGGAACGCTGTCTGTACGTTACCGATGGCTTTTTCGACACCTTCCTGCCTGGAAACCAAGCCGTTGTAGATGCTCACGCCCCATGCAATGGCCACGACGACGAGAGCGATAATCAAGATAAGACCTTTCTTCATTTTTCTATAGTTTTTAGTTGGACAATAATATGATTCTCAGCGATGTTATATCAGAGTGCAAAGGTAAACAATATTTTTTGTATTTTTGCAATTTATACACAATTACACAACCAATTTAATCAAATGACTGATAATCAACAGAAAAACGATATTAAAAGCATTGACGGACAATTGCTGAACCGCGGATGCACCCTTGGAACGACCTATAACACGGGTCAAAAGGTGCTGTCGTGCGGCCGCTGCAAACTGAGCCAATTCGACTGGTTGAAAGACTATGAGAACCAAGAGGTGAAAAGCAACGTTTGCCTGGCAGAAGTACGTTTCAAGAACGACCGCAAGGACTATTTCACCTATCCCGAAGACCTCGAATTAGAGGTGGGCGAGTTTGTCGCCGTGGAGACCGCCATCGGGCACGACATCGGCATCGTCACCCTGTTGGGCGACATCGTGCAACGCCAGATGAAACGCAAGAGATTTCGCACGCCCATGGAAGAGATGAAGAAAATCTATCGCCGTGCCAGAGTGAACGACGTGGAGAAGTTCTTGTCTGCCATCAGCTTGGAAAACAGCACCTTGGCACGCACACGTACCATCATCGACAACCTCGGATTGGAGATGAAGCTCAACGACGTGGAATATCAAGGCGATAAGACAAAAGCCATCTTTTATTATACCGCTGATGGGCGCGTCGATTTCCGCGAGCTTATCAAGAAACTGGCTGAGGAGTTCCACATCCGCATTGAGATGCGACAGATTGGCGTGCGCCAGGAGTCGGCCAAACTGGGCGGCCTCGGTTCTTGTGGCCGTGAACTTTGCTGCGCCTCATGGATCAGCGACTTCCAATCGGTGACCACCAACGTGGCCCGCGTACAACAGCTCTCCCCCAACCCGCAGAAACTGGCTGGCATGTGCGGCAAACTGAAATGCTGCCTTAACTTCGAATATGAAGCCTACGTGGAGGCGCTAAAAGCCTTCTCCGACCCCAATATCGTGCTGCATTTCGAGAGCGGCGACGCCGTGCACCAGAAAAATGACGTCTTCAAGGGCATCATGTGGTATTCCTACACTACTGACAAGAGCAACATCATGGCCGTCCCCGTCGACAAGGTAAAGGACATCATCGCCATGAACAAAAAGGGGCAAAAACCCAAGAAACTGGAAGATTACGCCGTCACGCAAGAAGCCCATACCAACACCAATGAAGGCTATGGCGAAGCAGACCTTAAGAAAATGAGTGACTGATGAAAAAGTTGTTTTATATTGTGATGTTTTTGGTGCTCACAAGTTGCACTAGCAGCAACTTCAAACATGCGCGCCGTCATCCCCGAAGCGGAATGGGATCAAAATTACCATGTCGCTTTCGACGTGCCCGTTGACGACACCATCAGCGGCTACGTCTTCGGCATTGGCCTGCGTCACTTGGAGAACTACCGCTACAGCAACCTCTTCGTCTTCCTTCACACCAAAATGCCCAACGGCAACGTCACGCACGACACCATAGAATGCACCCTCGCCACGCCTGAAGGTCGTTGGATAGGCAAAAGCAGCGGATCGATGCGCGACTTGCTCGTTCCGCTCAACGAGAACCTGCGCTTCCCCCTTTCGGGCACCTATCATTTTGAAATTGAGCAAGCCATGCGGAGCCATGCGGGAGCCTAAGCTGAAAGGCATCTCAGATATTGGTTTATACATTGAAAAACAATAAGATATGAAAACGAACAAGAATAATGCGAAGCAACAAAACGGCCAACCGAAGGCCATCCGCAACCTATGGATCATCTTCGGGGTGCTGCTGTTCTTGGTCATTTTGTTCTTCTTCTGCGTCGCCAAAGGCGTTTTCGGCACCATGCCCACCTTCGACGAACTCGAAAACCCACGCACCAACCTGGCTACCGAGATTATCTCAGCCGACGGCAAGGTGTTAGGCACTTATTATATCGAAAACCGCTCCAACGTACGCTATGCAGAGTTGTCGCATTACATGCCCGAAGCCCTCATCAGCATCGAGGACGAACGCTTCACGGAGCACTCCGGCATCGACGAACGCGCCTTGTTCCGCGTGGCCTTCGGCGTGATCACTGGCAGGAAAAAAGGCGGTGGCTCCACCATCACACAACAGCTGGCCAAAAACCTCTTCCCTCGTGGAGAGAACCTAAGCAAGCCTAAACTCGTGTTACGTAAGTTCCAAGAATGGATTACAGCGACCAAGCTGGAGCACAACTACTCCAAGGAAGAGATTGTGGCAATGTACCTTAACACCGTGGCTTTCGGCCACAATGCCTACGGCATCCGCTCCGCTGCCAGTACCTTCTTCGACAAAAAACCCAGCGAAATGAACATCGAGGAATGTGCCTTGATGGCTGGTGTCGTCAACGCCCCGACACGTTACAGTCCGGTGCGCAACCCCAATAACGCTTTGAGCCGTCGTAACCTTGTGCTCAAGAAGATGGCCGAAAACGGCTACATCACCCAAGCCGAATGCGACTCCATCTCATTGATTCCCATTGATATGTCGCACTTCAGCGTCAAGGACCACAACAGCGGGCAAGCCACCTATTTCCGTGAGTTCCTGAGAGGCGAATTGAACGAATGGGCCAAAAACACCACCCGTGCCGACGGCCAGCCTTACAATATCTATCGTGACGGCTTGCGCATCTACACTACCATCGACTCTCGCATGCAACGCTATGCCGAAGACGCTGTCAAAGAGTTCATGGGCAAGGAATTGCAACCGATGTTCTACAAGCACTGGAAGGGACAGAAGAACGCACCATTCTCCAACGTCACCGCCGACGAAATCGACCACATCCTCGAAACCTCGATGAAACGCAGCGACCGCTATCGTAACCTCAAGAATAGCGGGACGCCTATGGATTCCATCAAAGCCAACTTTGAACGCCCTGTGCCCATGACGGTCTTTTCGTGGAACGGACCCATCGACACCATCATGTCACCCATGGACTCCATCCGCTATTACAAGTGGTTCCTGCAAGCCAGCCTCATCTCCATCGAGTCACACACGGGCCACGTCAAAGCCTACGTCGGTGGTCTGGATTACCGCTTCTTTAAATACGACCACGTCACCCAGGCACGACGTCAAGTGGGTTCCACCTTCAAGCCGTTCCTGTATTCCTTGGCCATGCAAGAAGGTGAATACACACCTTGCACGAGGATTCCGAACATCCAATACAACATCCAGCTGGAAGACGGAAATATCTGGTCGCCTGGCAACTCGGGAGGCAACGTAGGTGAAGAAATCACCTTGAAATACGCTTTGGCCCAGTCCAACAACTGGATTTCAGCCTACCTGATGAACCAATTCGGACCCAATGCCGTCATTGCACAAGCCCGCCGCATGGGCGTGGAGTCGCCGATTGACGCCGTGCCCGCCATCTGTTTGGGTGTCTGCGACTTGAAACTCATCGAGATGGTTGGTGCCATGAGCACCTTCGCCAACCAAGGTGTCTACATCAAGCCCATGTTCATCACACGCATTGAGGACAAGAACGGCAACGTCATCGCACGC
>CADAPW010000244.1 GCA_902789915.1 uncultured Bacteroidia bacterium
GAATAACGGTCGGTCGAGCCAGGATAGCCGAGAATCATGGCATAGTCGCCAGGCTTCACGCCACCTAAATTAATAGGCAGGAACCACTTGCTCTTCATCGGGATATTGTCCTTTGAATATTCGGCAGGGCTACCATCGGGGGCGGTGTAAACGCGGAAGATATTGAAGTCGCCCTTGTGGCGCGGCCAGGTCCAGTTGTCAGTGTCGGCGCCAAACTTGCCGATACCCCAAGGCGGGCAGCACACGAGGCGCACGTCTTTGTACTCGTCGTACTCGAAGAGGATGTATTGGTTGCCGCTATAGAAAGGCACAATCTCGACGCGCACGTTGCGGTCGCCCTTGCGTTCCTTGGTGATGGAACGGCTGTTCTTGGCTTTCATCACGCTCGGCCTCGGTAGTTTGTGCCGTGACGCCTTTCAGCACTTCCTCGGTGACGTCTTCCACCTTATTTAAAAATAGCACAGACAAACCGGCGTTAGGCAGTTCCTCGCCCTTGCTCATGGCCCAGAAGCCGTCGGTGAGGTAATCGTGTTCGATGGACGAGTGCTTCTGCACATAGCTCAGGCCACAGTGGTGGTTGGTGAGCAGCAGGCCTTCGGGAGAGATAATCTCGCCCGTACAGCCGCCACCGAATTGCACGATGGCGTCCTTGATGCTGGGTTGGTTGAAGCTGAAGATTTGCTCGGCTGTTAGTTTGCAGCCCATGGCTTGCATCTCGGCCAGGTTTTGGCCATTCAGTGAATAAGGCAACCACATGCCTTCGTCGGCGCGGGCCACGGTCATTGTCAGCACTAAGGCTGCCATTAAGGAGATAATTTTTTTCATTTTGATCTATTTTAATTTATTGATTTTCATCATTTTTCTTCGGCACTCTCGCCCCAAGCATAAAGAACAATCCGACAATGATTTCGACTATCGTAAAGCCGAGAATAAACCAAAGGGTATCGCCCCAGGTTTGCCGACCGAAAATGGCCACAAGCACCTTGAAGACAACCATTCCTGCCCAACCGGCAAGAAGGCCTTTTAGCATGTTTTTTTGTCTTTTGTAAGCTTCATGGTTTTGAAAACGTTAAATTCGTAGTTAAATTCTCTGCAAAAATAATAAAAAACCATGGCCTCCGTTGTTTTTGTACAAAACTGAACAACAATGAACATCAAACCATCTGTTTTCAAGGTATTGGCATTTGGATTGCTATCCCTGATCGCCACCTTTGCCAAAGCCCAATCACTAGAAAAGTACTACGAACAACTATCGGAATACGAAGAACAATACCGAACCTATTACGACAGCGGACAATACGATTTGGCCATACAGCCCTTGACCGATTTGATCCACTATTTGGATTCGATAACGGCGTTCAAGGGTCCAGAATACGACGAGTCACGCGAGAAAATCGAACAATCCCTCTCCTATTTCAAAGCCAACACCTATTACAACCTGGCTTGCAGCTATTCCCTCTCTCACCAAAAGAAAGCCGCAATAGCCGCATTAGAAAACGCCATAGACTTAGGTTATAAGGACTATGCCAACATGAAAAAAGACTCGGATCTGGATTTGCTTCGCAACGAGAAGAGATTCAAGGCTTTGCTGAAACAGCTGGAACAATACGATCCTTTGGTTATTCTGAGGAATGCTGCGCCTTATGCCCATGAAGACACCGATTCTTTGCCTCGTTTCAGCTATCAGCAGGCAGAGGATACGCGCTTGAAGAATGTCAAAGAATTCTTCTCGTTGGATGAGGTGGCAGGCGATGGCGACGAGGTCTCAAAAATCCTAAACATCCTCCGTTTTGTCCATGATTCCATCCGTCACAATGGCAACAACTATGCCCTCTGCGAGTTCGATGCCATCGACATCTATAATTACTATAAATCAACAGGTAAGGGCGTGAATTGCAGGCATCTGGCCATCGCCTTAAATGAGATGTACCTGTCGATGGGCATCCCTTCACGCTATGTGACCTGCATGCCCAAAGACCCCAACGACCAGGACTGCCATGTGATTAATGCGGTTTGGTCAAGCCAACTGAAAAAATGGATTTGGGTTGACCCGACCTTTTATGCATACGTGACAGACGAAAACGGCACTTTGTTGGGAATTGCCGAGGTGCGCGAACGCCTCATCAACGGTCGTCCCTTGGTGCTCAACGAGGATGCCAACTGGAACCACGAGAGCCAGCAAACCAAGGAGTACTATCTGGAAAACTACATGGCCAAGAACCTGTATTACATCGAGTGCGTCACGGAGAACCGCTTCAATCCGGAGAGCCGTTACAGGGACACTGGGTCAATATATGTCAAGTTAGTGCCATCTGATGAAGAGGAAACTTCCAACGAGCGGATGATTTTCACGCACGATGCCGACTATTTCTGGCAAGCACCTGAGTAACACATACAAAAAACCCCTCCTGATGGGGAAAAAGGAGGGGAAAAACAATATAAAGATTATGAAAAAAATCCGACGTTATTTTTTCTCAATGCTCTTGCATCGAAAACTGATGCAAAGATAAGCATTATTTTCATTCACGGCACACTTTTGGACATTTTTTTGGAATTTTTTTCCAATTTTTTATCCCATCAGGGTACAAAACGCCCTTTCCCGTCCACGTTGGAGCCGTGATCACGCGCCAGCAATCACTGCTTGGCGGCCATGACCAGCTGACCTCTGTAGTACAGGTCGCCGTCCACATAGTAAGCACGGTGCATCACGTGCATGGTGCCAGTGGTAGGATCGATGGTCACGTTCGGGGTTTCAGCCTTGTAATGTGTTCTTCTCTTAGCGCCTCTGGTATGAGACTGTCTTCTTTTA
>CADAPW010000245.1 GCA_902789915.1 uncultured Bacteroidia bacterium
CTTGCGTTCCTTCCAAAGGTTGCGCGTCTGCTTCATGCCGTACTCGTCGTCAAGGAACGTGTACTGGCTGTCCCATTGGTCGATAACGCGCCGCCACGAAGCCCATCCCCAAATAGAGAACACCGTGGTGAAGAAGTAATCGTAGGGAACGCCCTCGGTCACCTCGTCGCTGTTGAATCCGGCAATCATGCCTATGCGCTCATCGTTCTCGTAGCGGTCGAGCAACTCCTTGCAGAATGGGAAGAACGACTGTGAGGGAACGTCATCGTCTTCGAGTACGATACATTTCTCCACATGACTGAAAGCCCATTTCTGAGAAAGGTATTCCGAAGGGTCGCAGCCGTAGTTCTTCTCTATAAAGCCGGTGAACCTCGCATTCCCAGTCTATTTGCTCGTCGCTGACAATCTGCCGGCATCCCTCGATGCCTTCCATGTCGCGCTCTCCCCGCGGTCCGTCCTGATAGAGGAACAGTTTGGCGGGGCGTGCCTTTTTCACTTCATCGAAGACCATTCCGAGGAATTTTGGCCGGTTGAAGAACAAGATGAGTACGGCAACGTCTGTCTTAGCGGGATGTTTCATCGTCGTAGAATTCTATATTGTCAGCGTGGGGATGCAGTTCGTCAAGGTTAGGCAACGTCATATAGTCGCCGAACTTGTCGTGCAGGTAGGGGTCAGCGTTTTGGGGCACCGACACCTCGATGCCGTCGAACATGTCGCGCCTGAGAGGGAACAGATACGACCGCCGCCTCACGTCGTTGTAGGGGATGCCATACGAGTAGGTCACCTTTTCGCCCATTGGCCAGAAGCGGGCCACGAAGCGCAGCACGGGGAACACCCATTTGCGGTTCAGTCGACTGATGCGGCGCACCCGGCGGGCAGCCTCTTCATCGCTGAACCGTTTGTCGTTAAGAATCTTGTAGCAGAATCCCAGCGAACGGTTCGAAATCCAGCGCAACGGGTGCGGCGCCTTCTCCATTGGGAATATGTCGATAAAGATTCCCTGGTATTTGAAAATGCGGTCGTAGCGGTTCACTTCCGTCACGTGGCTCTTCAGGTCGCGCAACTTGGCATAGCCGAAGAAATAGTTTTCGTCGGTGTCGGGCGTTTGCAGCGCCAGATGGTCGGGCAATTCCGCGGGCAGTATTTCCATCAGCCTGAGATAGTCTTCGCGGAGCATCTCCACGTCGAGGTCGTCGTCCCAGGGGATATATCCTCCGTGGCGTACCTGTCCCAGCAGCGTGCCGGCACAAATCCAGTATCTTATCTGATGTTTCTGGCAGATGCCGTCGAGCACCTTCAGCATTTCGGTCATCCGGTCCTGCTGTCGGCGGATGAGCGAGCCCTCGGGGTTAAAGCGGCGGCGCAGAGCTTCTTGGTCTATTGTCATATACAGTTCCGCTGATGCGGTTATTTCGTTTTGTTTGCAAAATTAATTGAAACGAGTGAAAAAAGCAAATTAATTATGCTTTTTGAACATGAAAAAGTATCTGATTGGACAAAATTCGGCACCCTTACCCCCGATTTGTCTCAACAACGGCGCTTTGTCTCAACAACTTAGGAAGAAATAATCAAAAAACCATTGACGGCCACAGGAAAACGCGTAACTTTGCATCAGAAAAAAAACAAAGACCGCCAAATACGAGACAGACAATAATTTAGATTAAACAAAATTGAATGAGTAATAGTTAATAGTTAATAGTTTTTTAGGTTAGTAGAATATCGTTTTTATGAATGGTCCCCGGAGCGAGAAGTTTCGGGGGCCTATTTTTTGCGATAATTTTTCTAGAAAAATTTCTTCAAATCATTATCTTTTCGAACAAATTCTCTAGATTTTTTTTCGCACCTGATAGTATTTCGGGTCTTCCGCTTGTTAAAAAACAATAAAAAATGCGTTTTGGAATAAAATTCTTCATTCTTCATTCTTCATTCTTCATTATAAAGTAGTACCTTTGCATCCCGATTCTACGAGGGCCATAGAACCCTCCAGGGCAGAGTGTAAATAGCAGCCTACCCGAAGAAGATTCAGGATTGTGGTTTCAAGTTACGAGTTGAAATACATTCCATGATTCATTTTCCATGAGGTCGCTGCGGTTTGTGAATCTCTTGCTCACTGGCAGGCGGAGAGTCTGCTCGTTTCCAGGTACGTGAAGCCAGGCGCAGTCGGATGGCGACATATCCGTAGTAAGTAACAAAATTATAGTAACAATTTAAATTTTTATGGACACTTTAAGTTACAAGACTATTTCCGCAAACAAGGAAACAGTGAACAAGGAGTGGGTGGTGATTGACGCCACCGACCAGGTTGTGGGTCGTCTTTGCTCAAAGGTAGCTAAGCTGATTCGCGGAAAGTACAAGCCCAGTTTCACACCTCATGTGGATTGCGGCGACAATGTGATTATCATTAATGCCAGCAAGGTGGTTTTCACCGGCAAGAAGGAAACCGACAAGGTGTACACTCGCTACACAGGCTATCCCGGTGGACAGCGTTTCAACACTCCTGCTCAGCTGCGCAAGCGTCCCCATGGTATGGACCGCATCATCCGTCACGCTGTGAAGGGCATGCTCCCCAAGGGTCGTCTGGGCCGTCGTCTTATCGACAATCTCTATGTTTTCGAGGGCACCGAGCACAACATGCAGGCTCAGAAGCCTAAGGCAATTGATATTAACCAGTATAAATAAATAAGGAATAGAAGATGGAAGTAATTAATGCAATTGGTCGCCGCAAGAGCAGTGTAGCCCGTATCTACATGACAGAAGGCACCGGTAAGATCACTATCAACAAGAA
>CADAPW010000246.1 GCA_902789915.1 uncultured Bacteroidia bacterium
ATTCTAGATTTCGTCATTGTCAACATTTGATGTCTGTAGCAGAACGGCTCCGCAAGGCTGTCGATACAGCAGTGTCAGCCCATCCGATGCTGTTTACGCATTGGCACAGACGCCTAAGGAGTGCGTGGTGTTTCATCCCAACAACACTCATCGTCAATTCCATAGCGATGTGCTGAATGGTTTCGCCGATGCAGGCATCACCCTAAAACGTGTGGAGCCTGAAGAGTTCCAGCAGGCCGTTGACCGCATGATGGACAATCCCGATTTGGTCACGCTGTTGCGTCCGCTGATGGCCTACAATCTCGGAGGCAACCGTAAGGTTCGCAGCATTGAGTCAACCAACGACTATACCACGCAGGTGCTCTACCGTTGCGGCTTCCAGTGGCCACCCACCGCCGCCGACTACGTACACCGTTTCGTGGATACGATTATTGGGTTCGACTATTTTAATGTAAGTAGATAATCAAGTTTGGAACGTAACGGAAAAAGGCTGAACTCCTCTCTTGGAATTCAGCCTTTTTAGTGTCTATAAGACCATTTAGCAGGCGACTATTCTTTTTCTTCAACCGCTCGGTTGGTTTCCCGGGCTTTGTTGAACAATTCCGTCATAGTAGGATTGCCTCGTGTCAGCTTTTGGATGGTCAAAGCTTCTGCCTTATCGTTGGCCAAACGGAGATTGTTTTCGCTGCCAATGAGGGCATCTTTGATTTTCTGTAAGTGCGAGATGGATTTGTCGATTTCATCAATGGCGGTTTGGAACTTCTCACTGGCGAGGCGATAGTTTCGCCCAAACTTGTCGCGGAAGTCGAGCAACTGGTTCTCGAAATTGGTCACGTCAATGGATTGGTTCCTTGCAACGGCAAGCTGTTGCTTATATTCAAGGCTTTTTTTTGAGGTCTGCACCAAAAGTGAAATGATGGGCAGGAAAAACTGCGGCCGTATGACATACATCTTGTCGTAGCGATAGGAAACATCCACGATACCGCCGTTATAAAGCTCATTGTCGGGTTCCAGAAGCGACACCAGCACTGCAAACTCACAGTTCTTAGCCCTGCGGTCTGCATCGAGTTTCTTGAAGAAGTCTTCGTTTTTGTGTTTGGTTGCTGTCTCGTCGGCCTCGTTCTTCATCTCGAACATGATGGAGACGTATTCTGTGCCGTCGGGAGCAAAGTCGCGGAAGATGAAGTCAC
This sequence comes from uncultured Bacteroidia bacterium, assembly GCA_902789915.1. Classification (GTDB taxonomy): domain Bacteria; phylum Bacteroidota; class Bacteroidia; order Bacteroidales; family F082; genus Limimorpha. The sequence goes on from CADAPW010000246.1 coordinate 1,191, forward strand.
CCTTCGAACCACCCGAGGCGTCGTTGTCCTTCTCGAAATAAGCCTTGGGCAGCAATGGGCGCATCATCTGGTTGTATTGCGTGGAGCAGTGGATTTCAAGGGTCTCCCCTATCATCTTGGTCGACATCTTGGTTTTCAGGTCTTTATAGTAGTCCACCTGCTCTTGCATCATCTTCAGCTTCGTCTCATACTCTTCTTTTTGCGAGTTGACATAGTTGACTGCTTTCTGACGCGAAATCTCGGCATTAGCCTTCAGTTCCGCGATTTCCTTGTCCTTGTCCTGGAGGCTTTGCAAAGCCTTGCGTTGCTCCTCCATCACAGCGAGTTTCAAACGACTTTCGCTCTCGCTGATATTCGATTTCAGGTCGAGGATCACCTTGTCTTTTTCGGCCAAAGCCAAAGAAATCTCCGTCTTTTTCACCTGTTCCGCATCGGCAAGTTTCCCATTCAGTTGTCCGATTTTGGATTCTTTTTCCTTGATTTCCAAATCTTTCTTATTAAGAGCCTCTTGATAGTCCTTCTCCACTTGGGCGATGGCAAGCTGTTCCTCGGTCTTATGGCGTTCGTGCAACTCCTGGAGCCGACGGTTCACTTCCTCATTGAATTCAGCGTTCTTCACCTGGCTGACGATAGAAGCGTAGTCGGCTTCATCGACTGTGAACACGCTACCGCATTTGGGGCATTTGATCTCTCTCATAATCAGTTTTTCTTAATATCATCTAACTAGTCGCAGACTTTCACCTGACAAAACACATATTACCGTTTATCAACAATGGTAACGCCCGGATAGTCTTTCGCGTTGAAAGTGACTTGCTTCTCTGTCACTCCGAATGAAATGTTGCGCATGGTGATTCCTATTCCTGATAATTTGGTTTTCAAGCTGACGGGCATGTAGCTGCCTTTTGCGACGACGAGTTCCATCTTTTTCGGGGCGTCTTTGTCTTTGTTGGATTTTGACTTCTTGCAGAGGAGATTCCATGTTGTGGCGGTTTCCTTATTGATGGAAACGTCGTAGCCTTCGGTGATGCCATTGAACATCTCTGCATCGCCTTCAGTTTCCACATCTCCATCCTGTTTCCTGATTTCAACCTCGTTTTTCTTTGAATCATAAGTCCAAGAAGAATGTCCGTCGGTCCAAGTGACGACGTCCACGCCCATCATCGAGGCTTCAAAACGCGCCTTGGTGCCCAAAGTATAGGTCTTGGTGGTCATCGTGCCCAAGATGGGGACCTTGGCATCCACCGTCATGATGAGGCCTTCTTTGTCGTGTTTGTTCATTTCCGCCTCCATGCGGGAGATGATTTCCTGTGGTGTTTGTGCCACCGCAAGTCC
>CADAPW010000247.1 GCA_902789915.1 uncultured Bacteroidia bacterium
GAAATGAAAACCAAGCAAGAAATAGTTGAGAACTGGCTGCCGCGCTATACGGGCCTGCCATTGGAGAAGTTCGGGCAGTATATCCTGCTGACCAACTTCCAAAATTATGTGGATCGTTTTGCCGAATGGCAAGGCGTGGAAGTCGTTGGGCGCGATAAGTCGATGCCCTGTGCCACTGACGGCGAAATCACCATCATCAATTTCAGCATGGGCAGCGCCAATGCCGCTACCATCATGGACCTGTTGAGTGCCATCCAACCCAAGGCGGTGTTGTTTCTCGGCAAATGTGGTGGCATCAAGAAAATCAACAAAGTTGGCGACCTGATTCTTCCTATTGCTGCCATCCGTGGCGAAGGTACCTCGAACGACTACTTCCCTCCCGAAGTGCCTGCCCTTCCGGCATTTAGCCTCGAAAAAGCCATCTCCACCACCATCCGCGACTATGGCCGCGACTATTGGACGGGGACGGTCTACACCACCAACCGCCGCGTTTGGGAACACGATGACGATTTCAAGGACTATCTTCGCAAGATTCGCTGCATGGCTGTCGATATGGAAACGGCCACCATTTTCACGGTCGGCTTCCACAACGAAATCCCGACGGGAGCCTTGCTGCTCGTGTCCGACAACCCTATGGTGCCCGAGGGAGTCAAGACGGAAGAGAGCGACAAGAAAGTCAGCAAGAACTTCGTTGGCGAACACCTGCGTATCGGCATCGACTCATTGCGACAATTGATAAATAATGGTATCACGGTGAAACATCTGAAATTCTAAATTAGACCTAAGGACGGCCCTTCGACAAGCTCAGGGACCTTTGAGTTTTCAGAAGTTCAGAGGGCCTGAGCCTGTCGAAGGCCCCATGTCAAAATAACAATGATGACCTACGAACAGATACTATCCGAGATTCACAAGAAAAACTTCGCGCCCGTTTATTTCCTCACGGGCGACGAGCCGTATTTCATCGACATGATTTCGGACACCATCGAGAACGAAGCCTTGGATGAGGCCGACCGTGCCTTCAACCAAATCGTGGTGTATGGTCGCGATGTCGACGTGGAAACCATCGCCAACCACGCCCGCAGTTTCCCGATGATGGGAGACCGTATGGTGGTCATCGTCAAGGAGGCGCAGGACGTGAAGAATTTGGAAAACTTCGAGCCTTATCTCGACACCATCCCCGACACCACGCTCCTCGTCTTCGTTTACAAATACAAGAAGTTCGACAAACGAAAGGCCTTGGCCAAGAAAATCGACAAGAAAGGCGTTTGGTTTGAGTCCAAAGCTCTGCGCGACTACAACATCCCTGGCTGGATACAGAGTTACCTGAAAGGCGAAGGCTATTCCATCACGCCAAAAGCCACACAGATGCTGGCTGACTTTCTTGGCACCGACCTCCACAAAATCGCCAACGAGCTGAAGAAACTCATCATCACCCTGCCCAAGAACAAAAGCATCGACGACGCGGACGTGGAGCGCAACATTGGAATCTCCAAGGACTATAATGTCTTTGAGTTACAAAACGCCATCGGCAGCCGCGATGTGCTGAAAGCCAACCGCATCGTCAACTATTTCGGCGACAACGGCAAGGACAATCCGCTGCTGGTCACAGCCATCAACCTATACAGCTTTTTCACCAAGGTCATGAAATTACATTGTACACAAGACAAGTCGCAGGGCAACTTGGCCGCTGTGTTGGGCGTGAATCCTTATTTTGTGAAAGACTATCAGCTGGCAGCCCGCAACTATCCGCCACAGACCTGCATCCGCAACATCTCCATCCTACGCGAGTTCGACATGAAATCCAAAGGTTATGAAAGCGGTGATGTCAGCGAGAAGGATTTGTATAGGGAAATGATTTTCAAATTAATGCATTAAACTAAAGGTCCCTGAGCTTGTCGAAGGGTCTGTAACTTATATCTATATGCGCATCGTAGCACAACGAGTAACTCATGCTTCCGTCACAATCAACGGGAAGGTGAAGTCGGAAATCGGCTTAGGTATGCTGGTTTTGCTCGGCATTGAGGAAGCCGACACACAAGAGGATGTTGATTGGCTGTGCCAAAAGTTGACCAAGCTCCGCATCTTTTCTGACGAGCAGGATGCCATGAACTTAGACATCAACCAAGTGAGTGGCTCTTTTCTCGTGGTGAGTCAGTTCACCCTCCACGCCTTGACGAAAAAAGGCAACCGCCCGAGTTTCATCCGGGCTGCTCGCCCCGAAGTGGCTATTCCTCTTTATGAACAGTTCCTGAAACACCTCGCAGAAATCTCAGGCCGCGAAGTGCAAAGCGGCGAGTTCGGTGCCATGATGGCCGTGGACCTGCTCAACGACGGTCCTGTGACAATAATAATGGACTCGAAACGGCGCGAATAGAGATTTTTCCCTATTTTTGCACTTGCATTCCAATGTGCTGAAAAA
>CADAPW010000248.1 GCA_902789915.1 uncultured Bacteroidia bacterium
GCGTCCTTCACCTGCGGATGGAACATCGCCTCGTAACGGCTGATGTCATCCTTCGAAATCGTCGGGAAGCAAAGTCCCAACTGCTTTATCTGCAATGCTTTGGCTAGGTTCATGTCAATCTTCGCCATCGCGATTTGGGCTTCCTCCAAAGCCTTCGCAAAAGGAACCAACTGCTTGCTCAAATCCCTTCGCACACCTTCTTCAATCTCGGCACACTCGGCCAAGAGTTCCTCTTGTCGGCTGGGATTCTGGCGCATCTGCGCACGCAGGTCGCGCAGCTCTTGGCAATAGGAGTCGTACACATAGAAGGTCGCCATCTTCAGCCCGTCGGGGTCGAGGATGGTGATGACTTCGTTCAGGTCGGGCACGGCGATGGCCTTGTCCAAGCCGTGGGCTTTCATCCGCTCCGCCACATCAACGGCCAAGATGGCCAAATGCTTCACCTCGAAGAGTTCGATGTCATCCAAGACGGCCTGCTGTCCGAGGTTTTTGATGGTCGTGCGGATGTCCTTCAGTCCCTGTAGACGGAACTGGAGCGTATTAATATAAGGTGTATCGACCTCCTCCACGAAACGCACAAACTGCCGCAGCACCTCATACGATTGGGCAATATCCTCCCCTGTCCGCATCATCGGCATGTCGAGCATCCAACGGCGCGTATAGCCCGCTTGCAGTTCGAGTTGCTCGAACACATAACGCAGCCCGCAGGGCGATTCTATGTGGTCTCTCAATTGCATCTCATTGTCGGCGTTTGCGTCTCGCAAACGCTATTTGTTTGTGTCGATTGCGGGACGCAATCGTTGACATTGTCTTTCATTAAATCATACACCGGAAGTTGTATTGCTTCCGAAAGTCTTCCACAAAGCGTGTCGGAATCCAAGGTCACGCCCAAGGGCGAGGTCGGGTTCACCGTCACGGCGATGAGTTTGCTCTTTTGCAGCACGCGGATCATACCGCCTGCCTTCAAGAACAGTCGGTACTGCTGCGGGCTGACGAAGATCTTGGTGAAGTCACGCACCACCAGTTCGGTGTTCTTCAGTTTCGGATTCTTCCTCACCTTCTCGAGGAAGCCGTCCACCAAGGCGCCGGCCACATACAGGGTCTTGCAGCGGTCCATGCCCTCGAAGCGGAAGTCCTGCGACAGCGAGGAGATGTGGCTTAATTCGTGCAAGGCGCCTTCGTCATCTATGTACCACACGCCTTTCTCGATGGGCATCAGCAGTTTCAAGTTGGCCTCCTTCGTCAGCGGGATCTTGATAAGATCCACCACGAAGGCGGTCTGTTGCACCAGCGTGTTCATGTTGGTTGAATACGCGGCACCCGTGGCCAGTATCATACTCTGGCTCACGGCGGGCGAAGCGAGGCTCATGCGCGACAAGGCCCCGTCGATGATGACGAGTTCGATGCCCACGCGGTGCATGTCCTTCATCCAGCGCTTCAGTCCGCTCGATTTCGTCGCTCACATCGATGAGTTCGGAGACAATGCGTTTCTGGCGGTAGTGCATCTCGGACGTGCCGAAATACATCCCTTGGCGCAGGTAGATCTCCGGCTTCTGGGTGCGCGTCACCTGGTCGGTGGTCTCTCCATCAATGCCTATTGAAGTCACGGCAATGCGCTTCCTCTCGACAGGCAGGCGGTCGAGCACATAGTTCAGACTTACAGTCTTCCCTGTGTTCTTCTGCAAGCCGACGATGGACAGGCTGTTATACCTCAATATGTCATCGATGAAGGACATTTGGATTTCTATTAGTTTATCCTAATCTGTATTCCAACAGGATTTAGAAGAACAAAGTCTCCATCTTTCCATCCCGCTTTAGATACAACAGAAACAAGGTCATTAGAGATTTCATGACTTTCCAAAACCAAATTGAAAGCACGATCCGACAAAGAGCCAGAAAACTCACCGCGATAAGAGCCTAAATAATACTTTTTATTGGGTTCAATAACTATTGTACCAAAAAACTCTTTTATTGCTGGTGACCAGTTCTTGAACTCCACACCTCCAACTGGTACCTCAACACGAACCACATTATATGTTCCAGCAGGCAGATTGGGAATAATCGCGTCTTTTGAAAATCCAGATAAAGTCTTGGAATCATATTGTTGATGTGTTTCAACATTTTCAACTCTGATTATTATTCCAAAACCATCCATACCAACTCCTTTTGATCTGGCAGAAATTGCGAGAACAGAAGAATCAGGTTGATTCGGATCTTTAGTCACCTTCAATGTAGTACAAGATGAAAATACCAAACCCATCAATAGTGTAAGGATGGTGAATATCTTTGTCGTTTTCATAGTAATATGTTTATCTTTGACTATCATTTTCACTGTTTTTGAATAACTTCAGGCGAAATCCCAAGTTTTGAGAATGCAAAGAGTTTCTTTCCCAAATCCTTCAATGAGGCACCGATATGATACACAGTATCGTCGATAATCAGGAATCGATCGTGGATGTTGGTTCTTTCTTCCACATCGATTTGAGGGTATTGGCTGTTGTGGCGGTTCAAGTCTAATAGAAACTGGTCGGAGATGCTTTTAGTGACAATCTTCGCCGATACATTGTTTTCCCTTTTCGAGAGAGTGGTCAGGACAGACTCATCGACATAGTTGTCAATCAGAACGATACTGCTTTTCGCCGACTTTATCAGATTGGAGGCAAAGACATAGGCATCAAAAATCTGGCCGTCATAGAAAACGCCTTCAACAGGTGGCAATGAAGTACGGACAAAGAAATCAACTTTTTCCGATAGTTCATCGATTTGTCGCTCATGTTTTATAAGTCGGTTGTCGATTCGCTCCTCAAGATGCAGCAGTTGTTGGTTAAAGGCATATCCTTTCAACAGATACTCTTTCAATACCTGATTTGCCCAACGCCTGAATTGGGTACCTCGCTGCGACTTGACACGATAACCAACAGAAATGATGACATCAAGGCTATAGAGTTTTACAGGACGGTCGGAAAAAGGAATGTGCAAAAAATGCACATTGCTTTCTTGGTCAAGTTCACCTTCCGCAAACACATTATTGATGTGCCGCGTTACAACGGTTCTATCCTTTTGAAACAATTCAGCCATCTGCGCCTGCGTAAGCCAAACAGTTTCGGCCTCGATTCGCACTTCCAACTCAATGCTGTTGTCAGGTTGATAGAGTATGATTTCTCCTTTTTCCATTACTTTTAATAGTCGTTTTGCTTCTCCCCTAGACCATCCTTATTGAACTATCGCATATTTTGCGACAGTTTGACGATTCATTTTGCCATCCTTTTGAACCTGTGCAATTTCTGCACAAGTTAAAGCAGTTGGTATGGATTCCTTATATACTTGCATTTTTCCTTCTTTGTGAACTACAGAGGTTTTCTCGGCAGTTATAAAGAAATTCTTTACAACTGAATCTAATACTAACACGCTTTCTTTCAGCATATTGTCACTATAAAAGCCCACATTCCTATTTAGGGTGTCAGTTATTAAACAATCCTTAATAACTGAACCCAATGCTAATTTATTCTCTTTTAATATGTTGGCTCTATAATAACCCATATTCTGCTTCAAGGTGGCAAATTGTAGAGACGCGACCAAATCGCGCCTCTACAGTTGCACCTTATTTAATTATCTGTTCTCGTTACGCTCGTGTCTCTTCAAAGCCTTCGGTTCGATGTTCATGCGCTCGCCTTCAAGCAATGAAATCACACCGTC
>CADAPW010000249.1 GCA_902789915.1 uncultured Bacteroidia bacterium
CAATGGGGATGTCTTCATCAGTTGTCAAGTTGCAAAACCAAGCATGACTGGTACGACAGGTGCCATCTTCAAAGTACCAAAGGAAGCTTTTGACGGCATCGAGGAAGCCCATGATGCCGGCTTTGCTGTGGCGGTGGCTTATCCCAATCCGGGGAAGGATGTGCTGAATATCAGGACGGGATTGAAGGATGCGCGGGTAGAGGTGTATGATATGAATGGCAGACTCTTCCATAGCCAAGCCATCACAGGGAATGTGACAGGGATTGATGCTGGAGGATGGGTTTCTGGAACATACATTTGGAAGGTTTACACGGGCGTTTCGACAGGCTCAACAACCCTTGTGGAAACGGGGAAGTGGGTGAAGGAATAGAGATTCCCAAAGGGAATGGAGCGAAAGGTCAAATTGATAAGCGGCGGCTTGTAGTGTTTACTTCGGGTAGACCCTATTAGCCGCCGCTTGTTTACTTAATGCGGTACTCCATTCCCCGAAGGGGAATCTCAAATGGTCTTACGCTTTTTTCAATAGTATCACGTAAACCGGGAAGTGGTCACTATAGCCACCCATCCAGACGCCGCTGCCGAAGGTGCGGAAGGGATAGCCGTTGTAGCGGCCGCCGTGCTGCTTGAGGAACTCCTTGTTGTGGACCTTGGCGTTCTTGAATTGGTAGGTGCTGTAGTCAGTGGGCAGCAGGCCAGGGGTGATGATGGTCTGGTCAAGCACGCCAGGAACGTCGTTGTAGTAGTTGGTGCCGATGCCTTTCTTGTGCAAATCGTACATGGGGTTGAAGAACTCGCCTTCGCCCAGGTTGCTCATGTCGCCCGTGGCGCGTAGGTATTTCGTCACGCTTTTGTTGTCGGGGTAGTCGTTGTAGTCGCCCATCATGATGATTTTGGCGTTGGCGTCTTCGTTGAGGATGCTGTCGGCGATGTGGCGGCACAAGGTGGCGGCGGCCACGCGACCTGGCAGCGATCGTTTCTCGCCACCATAGCGCGAGGGCCAGTGCATGACGATGAAGTGCATCATCTCGCCGTCAAACAAACCGGAGACCACCAGTTGGTCACGGGTGATGAAGTCGGGGTCGTCGGGGACGACGGTGCGGTATGACTTGCTGTTGGTCGGCTTGAAATACTTGGGGTTGTAGAGCAGTCCCACATCGACGCCACGGCGGTCGGGCGACTCGTAGTGCACGACCTGATAGTTACGGTCTTTGATTTCGGGTTGGAGCACGAGGTCTTCAAGCACCGTGCGGTTCTCGATCTCCGACACGCCAAGGACGGCCAGGCCGTCGGGAGAGATGTCGGTGCCGATGGTGGAGATGGCGTAGGCCATGTTGTGGAGTTTGGCGTTGTATTTCTCGGTGTTCCATTGGTTGCCGCCTTGGGGCAGGAACTCCTCGTCGTCTTTGTTGGGGTCGTTGATGGTGTCGAACAGGTTCTCGAGGTTATAGAAGCCGACGAGGCCGACCTTGTAGGCTTGCTGTTCTTGGGCGGAAACGTGGTTTATGCCGAGGCCGAAGGCCAATAATAAAAACGTTAAAAGGAGATGCTTATTCATTGTTTGAATGTTGTTTGCCATTGTTTAGGCGGCAAAGGTAATAAAATATTTCTATCAATGCTTGATGTTTATTTTTTGCTGTGCCGCCTCTTGTACCTGTAAACAAAATAGTTGTTCACGCATAATACGAGAAATGCGATGACAGGAAACAGCCGTTTTTCTGAATCCATGAAAAGCCCAATGAGGCAGGCCGTCACCAAACTGGTTAAGATGGTCACGAAGTACCAATGCCTCGCCCAGTTGGAGCCTCTAAACGGTTTGTAGCCTTCTGGGCCGTCGAACAATTCGATGTACCACATGGTGCCCATATAGGCGAGGAGGAAGATTGAAGTGATGAGGTAAATCATGGTGTTTTTACATATTGGTCCATTCAGCAAAATTACAAAAAAAAAGTTTTCTGCATTCACTTTTTTTCATACATTTGCCCGTTTAAAGCATCTTATAAAGAAAAATCATAACAGTTTCAATATGAAGAAATTCCTATTCCTAATTGTGGTTCCCGTGTTGATGGTGTCGCGGCTTGCGGCCCAAACCGTCGACACGACCAACCTCGACCAACACGACGTGCCGACGGTGATTCTCATGGATTCCGACTTTGAGGAGTCGTCCACCTCGGTCAACGACGCCTCCACCTTGCTCAACTCGTCGCGCGACGTGTTTAACAGCATTGCGGCCTACAACTTCGGCTCGTTGCGCTACCGCGTGCGCGGCAACGACTCGAAGTACAGCGAGGTGATGATCAACGGCATCTCCATGAACGACCCCGAGACGGGACGTCCCGTCTTCTCCAACTGGGGTGGCCTCAACGATGCCTTCCGCAACTCGACGCTCGTTGAAGGCGGCCTTGGTGGCCTGACGGCCTACTCGACACGTGCCTCGCAGTACCGTAAACAAATCTCGCTGAGCTACGCTTTCAGCAACCGTTCCTACCATCACCGCGCCATGGCCTCCATCGGTACGGGCGAGCTTGGGAAGGGCTGGTACATTATGGCCAATGCCAGTTGGCGCTATGCGGGAATTCACGACTATGGTAACTTTGACTCCAAGTTTAAGAACAACCTGTATAGCACCGTGACGGGCTATTCGGAAGGCACTTTCTACCATGCTTACAGCTACTTCCTCTCCGTGGAGAAGAAAATCAACGACAAGCACAGCCTCAATCTCACCGTGTTCGG
>CADAPW010000250.1 GCA_902789915.1 uncultured Bacteroidia bacterium
CGTGCCATGACCCGTGCCATGAATGAAGCAGGCGTGAAGGCCGAAGACATCGACTATGTCAACGCCCATGCCACCTCAACTCCTCAAGGCGACATGTTTGAGGCCTTAGCGCTGAAACGGCTCTTTGGCCCGACCCAGACCCCCATTTCCTCGACCAAGTCGATGACAGGCCACGAGTGTTGGATGGCGGGTGCCAGCGAAATCGTCTATTGCATCCTGATGATGCAAGGCGGCTTCATTGCGCCTAATATCAACTTTGAGCATCCCGATGAATATTCAGAGGGCCTCAATATTGTCAACACGACGACCGCCAAAGAACTGAAAACCATCCTTTCCAACTCTTTTGGATTTGGAGGGACTAATTCTGCGTTGGTGATAAAATACAACAAATAAAGTCAAACAATTTAATATAAAGTCAAACAATTAAAATCTAACCTCATGAAACGTTTATTAATGACGGCAGTCCTGGTTATGGTTGCCACGGTAACATTCGCAGCGAATCCATTAAAAGTCCTTAATGGTGACAAGAAATTCTTCAAAAATGCAGAAGGGACAGTCTTTCTGGAGGTAATTTATGATGGTGCCACGTTCGATGACAAGATGCCATTGACGGAGAAATACGATAATATGGAAGAAAAGACAACCATATCATATAATGGTTTCATTGAGGAATTCAGTCAGCGGAACAAAAAATTACAATTCGTTAAAACCGAGGCAGAGGCCACATACAAAATAACTATCAAGGTGACAAAGGTAGACGAATTTGTCAATATCATGGGTTTTATTCCCGGTCCCTGCATTCGTGTTTGGGGAACCTTTACCGTTACAGACGCTAAGAGTGGAGAAGCCTTGTTGGTCGTTGACATCGATGAGATAGATGGAGGTTCAGCTCCAACGACTGATGCTGCTCTCAATGACACTTTTGGAGAGTTGGGTCAAGCAATTGCCAGACTGAAGTAATCGCACAAACAACTGTAAAAACATGTACCTTAATCCTACATTAAAAGAGGCTTACAGCAAAGAGCATCTGACAGCACGTGAGGCACAAGCCAAAGCCGAATGGATTGCTTGGGGACCGATTGTGTTCCAAGTGAGTCGCTTGATGAAAAAATTCGACATTTTCGAAATGCTGCGCAACAGCGACAACGGCATGACTGAGGCTGAGGTGGCCCAGAAAGCCAACATCAGCGGCTATGCCGCTAAAGTGATGCTGGAAGCAAGCCTGTGCATCGGCACGGTGTTGATAGACCCCGAGACCGACCGCTACACGCTAAGCAAGACAGGTTGGTGCTTCATCACAGACCGCGCCACCGACGTCAACACTGAGTTCAACCACGATGTAAATTACGAAGGGTGGTTCCATCTCGAGGAAAGCCTGAAAGAGGGTCGCCCCGCTGGCCTTGAACACTTTGGCCCGTGGCCTACGGTTTACGAAGGTTTGTCGCAACTGCCGCCCCAGGTGCAGAAAAGTTGGTTCGGTTTCGACCATTTCTACAGCGACAGTTCGTTCCAGCAAGCCCTTGAAATTGTGTTCGCCAATAAACCTAAGACGCTACTTGATGTAGGCGGCAACACGGGTCGTTGGGCCTTGCAATGCGTCGGATTTGACAAGGATGTTCAGGTGACCATCGTGGACCTGCCCCAGCAGCTGGAGATGATGCGTCGCGATACCGCAGGCAAGCCAGGTGCCGACCGCATCGACGGTTATGGCATGAACCTCTTGGATGCCTCGAAGCCTTTCCCGACAGACAAACATTATGATGTGATCTGGATGAGCCAGTTCCTCGACTGCTTCGGTGAGGACGAAATCGTCAGCATCGTGAGTCGCGCTGCCAAAATCATGGATAAAAACAGCCGACTCTATATTATGGAGACCTTGTGGGACCGTCAGCGCTTCGAAACGGCGGCTTTCTGTCTCACGATGACGAGTCTGTATTTCACTGCCATCGCCAACGGCAACAGCAAGATGTACCACAGCGACGACATGACCCGTTTGGTCGAAAAGGCTGGTTTGAAGGTGGAAACCATTCACGACAACCTCGGCCAAGGCCATAGCATTATGGTCTGTAAGAAATGATGAATGCGGAATGGAGAATGCTGAATTGTAAATCTTAAAATTTTGAATTTTTAAATCTTTCAATTCCAAGATATGAACAGACAAGAAATAGAAGCAAAAGTCAAGGAGTTTTTGATTGACGACCTTGAAATTGACGAAGAAAAAATCAAACCTGAAGCCCGTCTGAAGGAAGACATCGGCATCGACAGCCTCGATTTCGTGGATATCGTGGTCATCGTCGAGAAGAAGTTTGGCTTCAAAATCAAGACGGAAGACATGGCCAAGGTGAAGACCTTCAGCCAGTTCTGTGACTACAACGCTCCCTCATCGCCATGTTTCGAGTGTTGCCTTTGTGGTTGCTTTATGGCGTAATGGCTTTGGTGATACCTTTCTATATGATTTTCAATAGGAAAGGATACCAGGCTATATACGGTTTTTTCCGTGAAAGAATGGGTTATGGCCCGTTGAAGTCATTTGGGAACGTGTATCTCAATCATTTCCGCTTTGGCCAAGTCATCTTGGACCGTTTTGGGGCGTTTGCAGGCAAGAAATACCAATTTGAGTGCGAAGGTTTGGAACTGATGGATCA
>CADAPW010000251.1 GCA_902789915.1 uncultured Bacteroidia bacterium
TAAAATTCTCCCTATAATAGTGCTTTTTTCTTCAAAAATCTCCCTATAACGGGGATTGTAATGAATCTTTTCGAGCTTAAGGATGAAATTAGTGCAGTTTGTATGGCGTAAAATTTACAGATTAGTGCAGTTTAGGTATTAAAAATTTACTATTTAGTGCATTTTATATTTGTAATTCATTGAAAATATGTATCTTTGCAAAATAATTAAATCTTGATACTATGAATGAATTGGAAAGGGTACTGCGCGACCAGCGGGAAGAGCTGGAAAGCATAGATTTTAGCCAATATGTAACCCGAAAAGAGGAAGGACAGATAGATTTAAACAGTCCCGTGGCTCAAATCGTTATCGGCGTGCGGCGTTGCGGGAAATCGACACTATGCCAAAAGGTTTTAAAGCAAAGCGGTGTGGCATTTGCTTACGCCAACTTCGATGATGCGGTATTAGCTTCGATGAAAGCGACAGAAATGAACCTCTTGATGGAAATGCTCTATCGGATTTATGGCGAGTTTACGCATCTTTTCCTTGATGAAGTGCAAAATATTGACAAATGGCCATTGTTTGTCAACAGGCTCCTTCGACAGAAGATACACTTAATCCTCACGGGCAGCAATGCCAACCTGCTGAGTGATGATTTGAGTTCGCACATCACGGGTCGCTACAATGAAATTAGACTTTATCCTTTCTCATACGGCGATTATTGTTTGGCAAAGGAGGTAGATACCAATGGACTTACCACAAAGGCCGAAGGCTTACGTCGCCATGCGCTTGACAATTACTTGATGCAAGGAGGGTTACCAGAAACCTTCACTATGAACAACCAAAGTAAATATGTCCGTTCACTACTTGACGCAATTATCAACAAGGATATCTGCAAGCGTTACAAGATTCGTTATAAAAAGACTCTGCAACAAATAGCCAGCGGACTTCTCGATCGTTTTTGCCAGGAAGTCAATTATCAGGACATACAAGAAACTTATAAGTTGAAATCGATCCATACAGCCAAAAACTACGTTAACTATATCGAAAAGGCTTATCTTGTGCGCTTGGTCCCGCGTTACTCATTTAAAAGCGTCGAACGGCAGAGTTTTAGGAAAGTCTATGCCATAGACACAGCTTTCGTTACCGACCATGCTGACGTACTGCAAACCGACAGTTGGGGCTGGCGTTTGGAGAACGTCGTGTGTGTTGAGTTGTTGCGCCGAATGGAGTATGCCATGCAAGAGTTGTTCTATATCAAAGAGAATCGAAGCTATGAGGTGGATTTTGCCCTTGTTGACCAAGGACATGTCAAAGAATTGGTTCAGGTGACTTATGACTTCAGTAACCCTTCAACAAAATTGTACAATCGTGAGGTGGGTGGGCTGCTGAAAGGTTCTGTGGCTACCCGCTGTAGCAATCTCACTTTGGTTATGATGCAGGGTGAGACGCGCGACATACAAGTTGGCGATGTTACGGTGCATTGCATGACGGTCACTGATTGGTTGTTGAAAAAGCGATTAAGGATCCTAGAATAATCTCAATAGGTATAATAGATTGGTTGCGCCTATATAGCAACAAAAAAGCCCCTCAATCTCTTGAGAGGCTTTTTTGCGTTTAACCGAGATAACTCTTCAGGATCTTGCTGCGGCTGGTGTGTTTCAACCGGCGTATGGCCTTTTCCTTGATCTGGCGCACGCGCTCGCGCGTCAGGTCGAATTTCTCACCGATCTCCTCGAGGGTCATCGGGTGGCTGCCGTTCAGCCCGAAATACAGGCGGACGACATCCTGCTCCCTTTGCGTCAGGGTGGAGATGGCTCGGTCAATTTCTTTGCGCAACGACTCATACAGAAGCTCGGTCTCAGGCGTCGGGGCCTCCTCGCTCTTCAGCACGTCGTACATGGTGTTGTCTTCATCCTGCACGAGCGGTGCGTCCATCGAGATGTGACGTCCGGCGTTCTTCATCGACTCTTTCACCTCGGCTTCCGTGATTTCCAGCACCTCGGCAATCTCCTCTGCATTGGGTTCACGCTCAAACTCTTGCTCTAACTTAGCATAAGTCTTGTTGATTTTGTTGATGGAACCGATTTTGTTCAGTGGGAGACGGACAATACGCGATTGTTCGGCCAAAGCCTGCAGGATGGACTGACGAATCCACCACACGGCGTAGGAGATGAACTTGAAACCTCTGGTTTCGTCGAAACGTTGTGCGGCTTTTATCAGACCCAAGTTGCCTTCGTTGATTAAGTCGGGAAGACTGAGGCCTTGGTTCTGATACTGTTTTGCTACGGAGACTACAAAGCGCAAGTTGGCCTTGGTGAGTTTTTCCAATGCGATCTTGTCGCCTTGCTTGATACGCTGGGCCAATTCAACCTCTTCTTC
>CADAPW010000252.1 GCA_902789915.1 uncultured Bacteroidia bacterium
GGCAGTTTCAACCTCACTCAGCAGGAGCGCGACGAGATTACGGCCAACTCAGTCAACGACTTGATGTTCAACCATCCCGATGAAATCGTGACAGCTTGTCCGTTGTGCTTGAAGACCTTTGCGAGGAAATCGCCTATTGCAGTGAAGGATATTGCCGAGGTTGTTGCTGGTCGGTTATAATGACCTCATTTTGCCATGGGTTTTTGCGTAGTTTCCCGTCGGAATCTTGATTTCGTAGCTGTTGCCCGCTGAGATGGTCAGCGAATTGCTTCTTAGCCAAGGGTTGAAGTATTTCAGCATCTTGTAGTTGGTGCCTTGCTCGTAAGCGAAGTCCACGAGGTTCGGGATGCTCTCGGTGACGGTGACGGTCTTGGTTTCGTAGGGCTGGTACCAGCCGCTGTCGCTGATATGGTAGCCGTATTTCTCAGGGTTCTCGGTGATGAGCTTCAGGGCGAGGATGCGAAACACATAGCGTTGTGTCTCCTCGGGTAGCTGCATGTCATAGTATGAGTCCACACGTTGCTCTTCCTGCGACTTGGTGATGCGCCCGTTGCCACAGTTGAAAGCTGCCGCAGCTGCCGTCCAGCTGCCGAATTTGCGGTACGACTCCTTGAGGTATTTGCAAGCGGCCACGGTCTCCTTCTCCACATTGTAGCGCATGTCCACCTCCTTGTTGATTTCCAAACCGTATTGCTTGCCAGTCGCTTCAAGAAACTGCCAGAAGCCGACGGCCTTGGAGGGTGACACGGCGTTGGTCAGCTCGCTCTCGATCATGGCAAGGTACTTGAAATCCTCGGGCAGGCCGTATTTCTCCATCAGCGGCTCCATGACGGGGAACCATCTCGTGGTGCGCTTGAGCAGCAGCAGGGTGGCGGAATGCCGGTACGAGTTGACGATGATTTCCCTCTCAAGGCGCTCCCTGACATAGAACAGATCGAGCGGCACCTCTTCGCCACAGAAGGTCATGGTCTCGGGCAGTTCGATGTCGTGCGTGAAATGGTCGATGCTGTCGAAGTAGAGGTATTCGCGGTCGGTGCCTTCGTAGACTTCGTTTTGCTCGTCATTGGACTGGGCCAGCGAAAAAGTGATGGCTGCGGATACACCTATTAATATAATAGCGAGGCTGCTTTGTTTCTGACTGTCGCTTTGCGTCATTGCGAGGAGGAACGACGAAGCAATCTAGGGAATGATTTTGTTATCTGGACTGCTTCGTGCCTCGCAGTGACGCGAAGCGTGTTCAACAGTGTATCAGAACGGACTGATAAACTCCTTAAACATCGGCGAGACCTTATCCTTGTCTGAGAGAATCGGATTTTCGATGTTCCAGTTGATGCCTAGGTCGGGGTCGTTCCAGCGGAGGCTGCCTTCCGAGGCTTTATTGTAGACGTTGGTGCACTTGTAGGTGAACACTGAGAAGTCTTCAAGGCACACAAAGCCATGGGCGAAGCCTTCCGGAATCCAATACATGAACTTGTTGCCTTCGGTGAGCACGACCGACTCCCACTGTCCATAGGTGGGCGAGCCTTTGCGCAGGTCGACGGCCACGTCCATGACGGCACCTTTCACCACGCGCACCAGCTTGCCTTGCGCAAAGGGCGGCTTCTGGAAGTGCAGCCCACGCAGCACACCGCGCATCGACTGCGACTCGTTGTCCTGCACGAAATTCATGTCCAAGCCGTGTTCGGCAAAACGCACTTTGTTGTATCCCTCAAAGAAATAGCCGCGGTCGTCGTAAAACACGTCGGGCTTGATGACGAGGAGGTCTTTTATCTTGGTTTCGATGATTTCCATGGTGATAATAATTTGGAATGCTGAATGCGGAATGTGGAATGCTGAATGAAGGGCAAAGCCCAGCAGCGCATCGCGACATTCAGCATTCAGCATTCATAATTCAGCATTCAACATTAAAGGTGCACACATTCACCATACGCTGCGGCAGCAGCCTCCATGATGCCTTCCGACATGGTGGGGTGGGGGAACACGGCGTGGATGATGTCTTCGCCTTTGGCGCCTAGCTCACGGCAGAGCACGGCGGCGGCCACCATCTCGGTGACGTTGTCGCCGACCATGTGGCAGCCCAGCCAGTCGCCGGTCTTGGCGTCGAAGACGACTTTGATGAAGCCGTCGCGGTTGCCGGCAGCGGTGGCCTTGCCTGAGGCGGTGAAGGGGAACTTGCCGATCTTCACCTCATAGCCCGCTGCTATGGCCTTCGCTTCGCTCAGGCCGACAGAGGCGATTTCGGGCGTGGTGTAGGTGCAGCCAGGGATGTTGGCGTAGTTCAAAGGCTTGGGGTCGAGGCCGCAGAGTTTCTCCACGCAGATGGTGGCTTCGTGGTCAGCCTTGTGCGCCAGGGCGGGACCGTGCACGATGTCGCCGATGGCATAGATGCCCGGCACATTGGTGCGGTACCATTCGTCCACGTTGACCTTGCCGCGCTCGGTGGTGATGCCCAGCTCCTCAAGGCCGAGGTTGTCGATGTTGGTCTGCACGCCCACGGCGCTGAGGACGATGTCGGCCTCCACGGTCTTCTCGCCTTTCTTCGTGGCGATGGTGCACACACACTTCTCGCCAGTAGTGTCGACGTGGGTCACTGAGGCTTCGGTCATCACGGTCATCTTCAGTTTCTTGAAGGCACGCTCCACTTGCTTGGAGACTTCCTCGTCTTCGTTGGGCACCACGTTGGGCAGGAACTCAACCAAAGTCACTTTCACACCCATCGAGGTGAAGAAGAAGGCGAACTCGGAGCCGATGGCGCCCGAGCCGACGACCACCATGCTCTCGGGCAGCTTGTCCAAAACGAGAGCCTGACGGTAGCCGATGATCTTCTTGCCGTCGATGGGCAAGGCGGGCAGCTCGCGCACGCGTGAGCCGGTGGCGAGGATGATGTGGTCGGCTTCGTAGAGGGTGGCGTTGCCTTCGGCGTCGGTCACCTCCACCTGTTTGTCGGCGGTCAGCTTGCCGTAGCCGGCGATGACGTCGACATTGTTCTTCTTGAGGAGGTATTGCACGCCCTTGCTCATGGTGTCGGCCACACCGCGGCTGCGGGCCACCACGGCTTCCATGTCGGGTTTCACTTCGCCTTCCACCTTGATGCCGTAGTTCTCGGCATGATTAATATAGGTGTAGACCTGTGCGCTCTTCAGCAGGGCTTTGGTGGGGATGCAGCCCCAGTTGAGGCAGATGCCGCCCACTTCGGCCTTCTCGACCACGGCGGTCTTCTTTCCAAGTTGTGATGCTCTGATGGCAGCCACATAGCCTCCCGGGCCGCTGCCGATAACGATAACGTCGTATTTCATATTTATTATTTTTGAAGGTTTCATTGGATTGATCAGACGATGGTTGAACCGGGGAATCGACATCCTCTTTTTTGTTCTTCCTCTCGCTAATCCGTTTGATGACCTTGAGCAAAACCGCCCAAAGCACGAAGAATGCCACCACGCCGACAATCCAAACGACCAATAATTCAGTAACCATCTTGCATAGATTTTGGCGCAAAGGTAAGAAACTCTTCCCGATTTTCGGCACCTATATTAATATAAGGTGCGAAAAAAATGTTGCGCGTTTCAAGAAAAGCACTATATTTGCATCATCAACCTAAACGAAAACGCTATGAAATACGACACCAATCCCATCCATCTCCTCTACGACAACGAGGAAATGAGAGAAAGAATCCTTATGGTGATGGACGGCCGTGACAAGACGACGGGCATCACCTTTGTCAGCCTGTGCTACCAAATCATCCAGCTGGGCTTCCAGGAAAACAAGGTGAAGATTCCCGCCGACACCATCATCACGAGCGAGGAACTTGCCCCCGAGGAGCAGGTACGCGTGAGCCGCATCCTTTGGGAACTCATCTGGGACCGCAA
>CADAPW010000253.1 GCA_902789915.1 uncultured Bacteroidia bacterium
TCGTGCAGGGCATAAGGCAATGGCACCCATGAAGGAGCAGATGAAGGGGCAAAACGTTCAGTTTGTCTACATCGCCTCGCCCTCGTCGCCTCCGACCACATGGCAGAGAATGATAACGGATATCGACGGTGACCACTACTACCTGACGGAAGAACAAAAAAACTACATTCTCCAGCACTTCGAGTCCAGTGGCATCCCCACTTACGCCATCTACGATACCAAAGGCCATCAGAACTACAAGAGTATCGGTTTCCCAGGCAATGATGTCATCCGCAAAGAATTAGAAGCAGCAAGCAAGTAATATGATTACATTCAAAGACACCGACCTCCGCGAAGCACTACGCCGCAAATACGCTAATACACCGACATTGCCCGCAGACTTCATGGAGAAGAGGAAACTCAAATAACCCTCGTGACCCATTCACTTTATGTCTAACTTTCAAAAAACAGTAAGGATTATGGAGAGCCCGACATTACCTACCAACTGGCTGGCAGCGCTGAGCAACGCCAACCACGACGACACGACACAGCAGATTGACGATGCCGTCGGAATTAGTTCAAAGACCTATAGACACCAAGCCTCGTCGCGTCGTGATGATGAGACGGGGGCCACAGAACACTGAGATAATTCCTATAGAATCCAATGGAAATACACATAGAAGGCAATCTCCAACACAATCGTAATAATTGACAGGAGGGAAAGGGGAATAACAAATTTACAAAAATTCACTGAAACTAGTGTCAGAGTTTCACCCCCGGCATCCGATTTTCGGTCATGCCGGAGGCTTTTTGTAACGTTTTCCGTAACTTCGCACGAAAAAGCGAGAAAGATGAAAAAAGTTGGTCTCGCGATTATATATTTTTGCGAAAAGTGGTAATATATTAGTAGAAAACATCAAGCGAATGGAAACAACGACAGGCAACACACCAAAAGCCAGAGAAGACGAGACGCTGCTCATCAGCCGCATACTTGACGGACAGACCGCACTGTTCCGACAGCTTGCAGGCCGATATGCCGGGCTGGCGCTACGGATGGTGGCCCGCCTGATTCCTTCGCCCGAAGAAGCCGAAGAAGCAACGCAGGACACGCTGGTGGAAGCCTTCCAGAACCTCAGCCGCTACGATGCACGACAGGCCAGTTTCCAAACATGGCTCATGCGCATAGCCTACCACACAGCTCTGAAGCATTACCGACGGCATCAACGATCGTTGCCCATGGTGGAAGTGAACCAACAATGGCTCGATGCCTTGCCTGATGAAGAGACCGATGCCCTGCTCGACGATACCAACCGCGTGACACTCATGGAAAGAGCCATCGAAATGCTGAAGCCCGACGACCAGATGCTGCTACACCTCTACTACTTTGACGACCGCCCGATGCGTGAAATAGTCATCATCACGGAACATGAGGAAAGCTATCTCCACTCACGGTTGCAATGGATAAGGAAAAGACTGGCCATCACCATCAAAACACTTGAAAGCGATGAAGAACAAGGAAGAATATAAAGACAGGGGGCTGCGCCAAGCCTTGCAGCGCAGGAATGAGGCCGCCGAGCAGTTGACGCTGTCGGAAGACTTTACCGACCGTTTGATGCAGCGTATCGAACAGCAGGACGAAAAGCCTCTGCAACATCGCATGAAATTCTGGCCGTGGATTGCCGCAGCCTGTGTTGCAGCCTTCCTCGTTGTATTAGTGGCTCCACCAAGAGAAGGAACCAACACCGAGCCTCAAATTGCCAAGGTTGCACCCAAGACAACGGCTGTAGAGGTAAAAGCAGCTGAAACAAATGTTCTGGACTTAAGCCAAGTAACAGTACGACGTCGGCAAACTCACAACACAATGCATAAAGCGAGTGCTTCTAAAGAAAAGCAAGAGCCTCTCATAAGGCAAAGGGTAGAGCCAATGAGCGAAACAAAAGCTCTTACCGTAGTTGAAGAAGGCGATATTGTTCCCTACGAAGACCCGATGATGCAATTTGCAGAACAAGCAAGAGCGCTTCGCGAGAGAGGCAATCGCGTGATTCAACGCGTATCCATGAATTCAGTTCCATCAAATAATTATCCCTTAACCGAATTATAAACAATGAAGAGAATCATCATAGCAACAATATCTGTCGTCATGACATTAACTATTTCTGCACAGGACAGGACACCCATGGACAAAATTTGGGAAGACATCGAAAAGATCATATCAAACCGCCAAGATAGTAAAATGAAGGTAAATCATGGCGACGGCCAACTGTTATACGTCCACAACGGCATAGTCGGAAAGGAATTCCTTTGTTCAACCGACTGCGAAGGCGTTACAACTTCTTTTAATAATTTCACA
>CADAPW010000254.1 GCA_902789915.1 uncultured Bacteroidia bacterium
GCCTACACGGGTCGTGAGGCCTGGCGCGAGCTGTGCGAGCGCGACGACATCGACCTCGTTTACATCTGCACCAACTGGCAGACCCATGTCATGATGGCCACCTACGCCATGGAATGTGGCAAACACGTGGCCGTGGAAGTGCCCGCCGCCACCTCCATCGAAGAGTGTTGGCAGCTCGTCGACGTGGCCGAACAGACACAACGCCACTGCATGATGCTCGAGAACTGCTGCTACGACTTCTTCGAACTCACCGCCCTCAACATGGCCCAGCAAGGCTTGTTCGGCGAACTCATCCACGGCGAAGGCGCCTACATCCACAACCTGGAGCCATACTGGCACGAATACTACGAAAACTGGCGCCTCGAGTTCAACCAGAGCCACGCGGGCGACGTCTACCCCACCCATGGTCTCGGCCCCCTCTGCCAAGCCTTCAACATCCACCGCGGCGACCGCATGAAGACCTTGGTCTCGATGAGCACGCCCTCCTACAACGGCAAGAAAGTCGCCAAGGAGATGATGGGCACCGACGACTTCGCCAACGGCGATATGACCACCACGATGATACAGACCGAGAAAGGCAAGACCCTGCTCATCGAGCATGACGTCTACAACTATCGTCCTTACAACCGCCTCTACCAACTCACGGGCACGGAAGGCTTCGCCAACAAATACCCCTCAGCAGGTTTCACCGTCCTTGAAGACAAACTGCCTGAGGGCTTCCTTGCCGAAGACCAGCACCTCAACCCGCACGGCTTCGTGCCTGCCGAGGTGCGTGACAAGATTTTGGAAAACTACCTCCACCCCATCGCCGTGGAGATTGAAGAGAAAGCCAAGGAAGTGGGTGGCCACGGCGGCATGGACTTCATCATGGACTACCGCCTCATCTACTGTTTGCATCACGGCCTGCCCCTCGACGAAGACGTCTACGATGCCGCCGAATGGTCTTGCCTCGGCGAGCTGACAGCAGCCAGCATCGCCAACGGTGGCATGCTGGTGCAGATGCCCGACTTCACTCGTGGCGACTGGGACAAAGTCAAAGGCTATAAACACGCCGAATAACCCTGAAAACGTAACAAACAACCAAATACAACATCGTTATGAAAAAACCCAACTTATTCTTATTGTTGTTCCTTTTCCTGACGCCTTTCTGCTTCTCGCAGGACAAGCTGACGGACAAGGAGCTAGTGAATGTCATCTATGCCATGGGGCAAATGCATCCCGACGGATTCACCTTGGACCTCAACACCATGCAGCAGCCCACCGAGGGCCTTGTCGTTTCATACAAGGCGACACAAAACAGCTTCGATCGCAAGTGCCTTCCTGCTGTCATCAAACACGCCCGCGCACACAACAACCTGGTAGGCGGATGGTACAATGCAGAAAACGACAGGTATTACTTTGACAGCGACAGGTTGTTCCCTGAGGACAGCCTCGCTGCCGCCATGGCTTTTGCCCGCGAAAATGGCCAATATGCGCTCTATGTGGCCTCAAAAGGCATCAACATTAAGACCAATTACGAGCAAAAAGACATCCGCGTGATTTTGGACTGCGACATGGGCAGTTCCACCGACGACCTGTTCGCCCTGATGATGCTCTACCGTTACATGGACATGAAACGATGCTCATTGGTGGGCGTCATCGTCGACCGTATGGGGAAGGCCAATGCCGACTTGGTGGACATGATGAACAACTTCTACGGCTACCCCGACATCCCCATCGGCCTTGAGACGAAAGGTGTGGAGACACCGCACGTGTTCATCACCTACCATAACGCGCCATACGCCCGCACCACCGAAGCCGAGCCGATGTTCAAGCGCACGGTTGGCGACGATGGCACTTACATGGAAGGCTACAAGCTTTACCGCAAACTGCTTGCCGAGCAACCCGACCGCTCGGTCACCATTGCCTCCATCGGCTTCGTGACCTCGCTGGCACGCCTACTGGAATCGGGACCCGACGAGTTCTCACCTCTCAATGGTGTGGAGCTGGTCAGGGCCAAGGTCAAGGACATCTATGCTATGGGGGGCGTGTTTGGCGAAGCTGTTGAGCCTGACTACAACTTCAAGGCTGCCATCGACTTCTCGCTGAAATTCTTCGAACTGCTGCCCAAGGAAGTCGACATCGTCTTCTCTCCCGGTGAGGTGGGCGACCCGTTGGACTACCGTCCCGAGACCGTCATCTCCGACATGAGTTGGACCGACACGCATCCCATCAAGTGGATCTATCAGTTCCTCAACTGCGACACGGGACAGAAAATGTGGGACCCGCAGGCTGTCATCCAAGCCGTGGAAGGCGACGATTTCTATGAGCT
>CADAPW010000255.1 GCA_902789915.1 uncultured Bacteroidia bacterium
ACACCCCTTCCACCAATCCACTCAAATCAATCTCATTTGTTCCCCAAACCATCTTCACCACCTGCCCGAGGGCATTGTAAACCTGCACCTCATCAGCAACAACCCCCTCAATGCGAACAACCCCGCCGGCAGGATTGGGATAAACCATCAATAAAACAGCGCACTCGCCATTTTCTCCAACAGCCTCAATACCGTCCTCGAACATCGGGATATAGTAAGGCTCATAGACTGGCTTCCAGCGTTTGTAAATCGAAGCGACTTCCTGCATGTCCACCCAAGTATTAAGGGCATCCACCATAATGTCAGTCGAAGTGGGACCTACCATCACGCTTGTTTCCAATTGGCAGGGACCGGTAGGAAGAAACTCCGCACATTCCATGGCCAAACCCTGATTGTCGCCGAAAAGACCTGCTTGTCCGTAGTTGTTCCAAATATGGCCATAGCAGTTTTCCACCACACAACCTTTCATGTTGTAACCAACTACGGAACCTTTGTATTCCATAAAACCATTCAACCTGGTAAGGACTTCGGCAAAGCAATTCTTTACCACGGCTTTGCCGCCCTGACTACGTTGAAGCAGACAATCCCGCCAAACGACTGGGCGCTATACGAACCTTTAACGCTTCCATAGAAGAAGCAATTAACCACTTCTGCGTCGGCATACCCGCCTTCCGAAAGGTTGTGATATACGATACCTCCTCCGTTCCTTGAAACCAAATAGTCATTGTCACCATAGCAATAGGCGCAATTCCTTACAACGGAGTTTCTGTTCAATCCGACAATACTACCAAATTGGTCATCTCCTCCAGCACTTCCAGCCCTTATTTTTACAATGCAACCATCCACCACAGAGAGTGAATCGGAGATACCCACCAAACATCCGTCAAAAAACTCTCCGCCGTTGAGGTGATGGCCTGTAACAAACAAGCCTGAATTGACAACAAAATCTTTCACTGTTCCATGTTTGAGACATCCGAACATGCCTATATCAAAAGCGGGATCATACTCTGGGTCTGGGGAATTATACGCGACATACAAGCCATCGATTGTATGACCGCCACCATCAAAAGTACCCATAAAGGGATGTTCGCGGCTGCCGATGGGCGAAAAGCGCCGATGCGCACCAGCGTCAAGGTCGATGTCGCAAGTGAGTCTCACGGTGCGCCCATCGAAATTGTCAGGCTCGCAGCCGTTCAGCCCGTTCGCTGCGCTTATCAACCACGCCAAACCTTCAGGCGTGGAGATTTCCACATTGCCGATGGCATCCATCACAAAGCCATTAGGCTGCACTGTGACAGAATCAATCCACAATGGATATTCTTCAATGTAATGCGGCCAAGGGTCGTCTTTGTTTTGTGCCTGCATTGTCGCCCCTCCCGCCATCAGCAGGAGCGCAAGCAGGGTGTAAAGTCTTGTTGTTCTCATTGTATTATTGTTTTATCCATTTTCCGTTTAATAGTTCTTTTTCAGCATTGTAAACCCGATAACCATACACCCCCGCCTTCAATCCCGAAACACCCACAGTAAGCACATTCCCCTCGCCACGGATAAACCTGTCTACGCAAGGACGTCCAAAGGCATCCGTGATGCTGATGCGGCAGCCTTCAATGTTTTCCATTCCGCTAAGGTCAATGTTCAAAACATCCTTTGCCGGATTAGGATACGCCTTGCCTTGAATTTCCGTCATAGGCATTTCCTTGACCGAAGTGGGTATGGGGTTCATCTCTTCGCGGGTCAGTTTCATAACCTTACTTGCAGAATATGAACTCATACAATTTGCACCTCCATTCATAGCCAAGAGACAACCACCATCGTTGTAGGGTAAAACGAATATGGGGAAATAGTCATAGTACTCATCCTCATCAAAGAAGCGGCCGCCAAGAATTTCCATGTCGCGGTCAAAAAGGCACAATCCTGTTTGCAAGTCGCCGCCAAGGTAATACCAAGTCATGTAACAGCCATACATGGTCGTGTCGTTCACCGTGGCCATACATCTACTACCATGGCCAGAAGGCTCTTCATTTCTTCTCCCCTCGTGTAGGAAACCTACTTCATAATGATTAACCCGACCACAGTCCACATTATAGCCATGATGGCCTGGCCCGATAGTCCAACTGAGGTCAAGGTCACCAATCGTCAACAGATGCTCGTCAATGCCTTGCTTCCAAGGGCATCTTGCACCAAAGAACATCAACCTGTCATCCGAAAGGAAATAGTCGGAATAACCTCGGTCACCCAAAGCGTAGCTGTCCATGTCAGCCGCTCCAGGAGTGCCCAATATGTAACGGTATGCCTTCACATACTGAAAGTCTTCGTCATAGAATGCCGTGCCTATACCACCCCCAGGGCCATTGCAGAGAAAGATATAGCCGTTTCCTGAAGGATTCTTGAAAATGTTATGGCACATAAAACCTTGCAGCCGAAACTCGGGGTCATTGGCATTGTAGTACTTAGGCACCACATAGCGGCACGCCAAGGTGTCGGCGTTTTGGTCAAACCTGTACATGTAAGGGAATACCCTATTTGAGCTTTCATAATAATAACCGCATGCAATCACCTGGCCGTTATCATGAAGAAGAGATGGCCAACTTTTCAACTCTGGAGAGTTATGGGTATAAACCTTTGACTCGACTATTTCAAGATTGCCATCAAAAACAATCGCCCAAAGTTCACTGCCTCCATAATTGATCAATGTTGAGTCTGGTTGAAGTTGTGCCACTGTGAAGTAATTGCCATTGTCAAGCTGAACTATATCATGCGTCAGCAGCATTGTCAAGCTGAACTATATCATGCGTCAGCAGCATTTTCGGCAAATCCTCACAAATGTGGTGCTCGTAGCTGCCGTCAGGATGCACTTTGAAGAGCGATGTATTCCAATCGTGACGACGGCCGAATCGCCCTATCAAAACGGCATTGCCATCCGTATCCATCACGCCCGCATCAATGCGCGAATACTGGTTGCTGTCGTTCTGGTCGCCAAAGTCAAGCTCCCATTGCTGGGCTTGCATTGTGCCTCCCGCCATCAGCAGGAGCGCAACCAGGGTGTAAAGTCTTGTTGCTTTCATCTCAAAAGTGTTTTTCTGTGTTATGCAGGCAAAATTATTCAAAAAAACACCAAAATACCCATCTGTCAAGCCCTAAAACGGTTTTGTCCCTATCTTTTTCGATTTTGAAATTTTCAATGTATTGAAATTCAAATATTTATGTGAAATCGATTTTTTCGGTTTGTCCCTATTTTTCCTTGGTTTCAAGAGAAAGGAAGGTCAATAACGCAAAAGACCCACCCCTTTCGAGGCAGGTCTCTTGCTCGTTTCCA
>CADAPW010000256.1 GCA_902789915.1 uncultured Bacteroidia bacterium
GCCCAAGCGTCCTTGAAGCCGTAACTGGTACCCGTCTTCCACGCCACCTGCGCCGAAGACGAGAACCCTCCCCACCCTATCTGGTTCACTGGCCTGGTCAAGCCGAGCATCACATGGAAAGTCTCAGCAATAGCCTCAGCGGAGAATGGTGACTCCTTCTCATCGACTTTGGCGTTATAGTTCTCGTTCACATAAACAGCCAACTTGCGCCCCATCTTGGCGTATGCATTGGTGATGTCGTAAAGCGACGACTCGGCACCACCCACAATGAGCGACAGACCATAATGCTCCGCATCAAAGACGATGCCTTTGAGTTGCAGCTGTTTCAGCAGGCTGTGGAAGCGTGGCTGTCCGTATTCTCGCAACAAGTGTACAAACGGTGCATTCAGCGAGTTCTGCAAGGCTTTGTCGGCCGGCACGGCACCCCAATACTCGCCACTGTAGTTCTTCGGCGTGAAGCCCGAAAGGCTCATCGGAATGTCGGGCAACACCATCTCTGGCAGCAAGGTACCTTCATCAAGCATGGCAGCAAAGAGGAAGGGTTTGAGGATGCTACCTGTGGAGCGTTGCGCCTTCACCATGTCGACCATGGCGGCATCGGTGGCCTTGCTGTTGTTGCCCACATAGGCTACAACTTCATTATTCAGATAATCAACCACATACACGGCGGCATTGTCGATGTTATTCATCAGGTTGGTCTCATGGTGGCGATTCATGATGTCCATCACGGCCTGCTGCAAATGATAGTCGAGGCTGGAAGTGATTTGTTCGCCATGGTGCTGCTTATCCTGATCACTCAAATAGTGATACGCCAGCATGGGCATGTCGTAAGGTTTATCGGGAATGTTCTCCATCATGGCCAGCTCGCAGTCCTCGTCGGAGAGTTCGGGGACATGGAAACGTTTGGGAATGAAGGTCTTGGAATGCGGCAGACGCTGCAGCAACTCGTCACGTTTTTGTTGCAAGCGGTCACGGGAACGTCCAGGATGTATCAAAGCCGGAGCATTGGGCAGCACGGCAAGGGTAGCCGCTTCCGCCCAAGAGAGTTCTTCGGGCGTGGTGTGGAAATAGCGCCATGCCGCCGCGTCGATGCCCACCACGTTGCCTCCGAAGGGCGCGTTGGCGGCATACATATCGAGGATAGACCGTTTGGAATAGTGCAATTCCAAACGCATGGCCAGGATGACCTCCCAAAGTTTCTCAGCGTATGTTCGTGGAGGGTTGTCGCGCGACATGCGTACCACCTGCATGGAGATAGTGCTGCCACCACGAACCACCTCACCCGCTTTCACGTTGTCAATAAACGACTTCACGAAGGCCACGGGATTGAAGCCTGGGTGGAAGAAAAACCAACGGTCTTCGTATTCCATCAGACAAGCGACGTATTTCGGGGAATAATTGTTTGTGGCGGGGAAGCGCCACTGCCCATCATCGGCAATCTTCGCGCCGAGGAGTTCGCTGTTCTTCGCGGTCAAGACGGTGGAATAGGGCTTGTCGAAACGCGGCACTGGGATGCACAAAAAGGCAATGAAAAGGCCCGCAAGTGCCAGAAACACGATCTTTGTCTTCTTATGTCTTGCGAGCCATTTCATCGTTCAAGCTTCAATTACTTCACCACGCACCCACGTGCCGGGATGTTGTAGAAGATCTCATTGTTGTACATGTCCTCGCAGCGAACAGCAGGAATCATGTAGTTGCCCTCGTAGGTGGCGTTGGCCTTGAGGGTAAAGGTCTTCTTCGAACGCGGCATGAGGTCGAAGTAGAAGTAGGCGCGGTCGTCGCGGAGGTCGATGTGCTTGGCACCTTCGTTGCCCGTCATCTCACCGTTCACGCGCTCGTTCACCAGCTCCCAGCCCGATGGCAGATAATATGACAACGCCAGCTCAGTGACTTGATATTCACTCGGGTTGGTCACCGTCATCTGTACCTTCAAGTCAGTGCCGACAGCAAGGTTGGCGGGATTCACCGCGTTGCCGTTCTTGTCGAAGTAGCTCACCGTCATGTTGATGAAGTTGCCGCTTTCGTTCATGTCGTACTCAGCCACAGAGGTCTTGGTGAACACGTTGGCAACCATCTTTTGGTCGGTGTTGTTCTTGATTTCGACCGTGTTGCTGCCCAACTTCGGCGTGAAGCCAAAGCCCACCGAAGCCATGTTGGCGTTCAAGGTGCGCTCCTCGCCGTTCACCTTCACGGTGGCGGAGAGATTGGTGTTGGCGACATTCATCTTCTCGGCATACTTGCCAAGCACGAAGAGCGAGAAGGCCGTCGTCTGCGTGTCCATCCAACGGTCGCTGCTCAGCATG
>CADAPW010000257.1 GCA_902789915.1 uncultured Bacteroidia bacterium
AACAGGCATATCGGCATAATCCAAGTCGGTGAACAGATCGATGTCGACAGACATTCGATGTCCTCGTTGAAGGGCTAATGCAGTTCCTCCAACCAGCCTAAAATCCTTGAACACTTCCGAAGACATGATCTGTCTTAGAATCGAGAGCAAAGGAGTGGAAACCGTGTTGTAATACAATTTCATAGTCCAATGGATTTTAGGTTTTTCAAAGCAACATCATACAGCATGAAACATTTAGGGTTCTCCTTGATTTTGACAAAGGCATCGTGGCCATAAAAACGGTACAATTCCTTTATTTCCTCTGGGGTTCCGTATTCCAGTACTCGACGGATGGCCCAATCTCTGCATTTCATCCACTCAAGCTTCGACAAATCGACATCCCAAAAAGTGGTTTGGGTGAGTTTGTTGAGATTTGGTTTGGGTTGTCCGCTGGTTAGTTGGGCTTGATAGATGTCATGATTGGCTTGTATCTTATAGAAAAAACCCTGCGAAGAAATGTCTAATGCCTGCTCGAGCATGAAGGAATTCTGAGGCGTAAAGCGACGTCGGCCCATAATCAAATCGTTGATTCTTTGGGGAATCAATCCTGTTTTTTGAGCCAATGCATTCTGGTGCAGATGCTTTTGTTGGACAATTCTATACAAGATGGCTCCCGCAGGAACGGATGGCATGTTCAAATAGATTTCGGCGTTCATTTTTAATGTATTCAGACTGCAAAGATAGACAATTTTTTATTAATAACCAAAAATTGGTTATAATCTATGCAAAAAAAAGTAGAGACGCGCCATGGCGCGTCTCTACAAATGTCCAATTCAATTAAAACAATCCTTCAAGGATGCTGTCTTCCACCAAATTCGGCAAAGTGACCTTTAATCTTGGTTCAGCCTCCATGGCGCGCTTGATGGCGAAGGTGGCGCCTTCGTTGCGGGCCCAGTTGCGGCGGGCGATGCCGTTGTTCACGTCCCAGTGCAACATGCAGTGGAGGCGTCTGTCAGCATCGGCAGTGCCGTCGAGGACCATACCGAAGCCACCGTTGATGACTTCGCCCCAGCCTACGCCGCCGCCGTTGTGGATGCTCACCCAGGTGGCACCACGGAAACCGTCACCGATGACATTCTGCACTGCCATATCGGCGGTGAAGCTTGAACCGTCATAGATGTTGGAGGTCTCACGGAACGGGCTGTCGGTGCCAGATACGTCGTGGTGGTCGCGACCAAGCACAACGGGACCGCTCAGGCGACCGTCAGCGATGGCCTTGTTGAACTCGGCAGCAATCTTGGTGCGGCCTTCACAGTCGGCATAGAGGATACGGGCTTGCGAGCCTACCACGAGGTGGTTCTCCTGTGCACCACGGATCCACTGGATGTTGTCGCGCATCTGCTGCTGGATTTCAGCGGGAGCGGTGCGGGCGATCTCCTCGAGCGCGTTGCAGGCAATGTCGTCGGTGACGGCAAGGTCTTCAGGCTTGCCAGAGGCGCAGACCCAACGGAAGGGACCGAAGCCGTAGTCGAAGCACATGGGACCCATGATGTCCTGCACGTAGCTGGGATAGCGGAATGTGCCGTCTTCTTTCATGATGTCGGCGCCAGCGCGGCTGCTCTGCAGCAGGAAGGCATTGCCGTAGTCGAAGAAGTACATACCCTTGGCGGTGAGCTTGTTGATGGCGGCCACATGGCGGCGCAACGAAGCCTGCACCTTCTCCTTGAACAGCTCGGGATTCTCGGCCATCATGGCTTTCGACTCCTCAAACGACTGTCCGACAGGATAGTAACCGCCTGCCCAAGGATTATGCAGTGAGGTCTGGTCGGAGCCGAGGTCGACGTGGATGTCGTGTTCGGCAGCATATTCCCAAAGGTCTACCACATTGCCTTGGTAGGCATAGCTGCGGGCTTCCTTCTTGGCAAGGCTTGCGTTGACGTGCTTGAACAATTCCTCAATGTTGTCGTACACCTCGTCGACCCAACCTTGCTGATAGCGTTTTTGCGTGGCAGCAGGGTTGATTTCGGCGGTGATGCTTACCACACCGGCGATGTTACCAGCCTTGGGCTGGGCACCGCTCATGCCGCCGAGGCCAGCGGTGACAAACAGCTTGCCAGCCGTGCTGCCGCCGTGCTTGCGGGCTGCGTTGAGCACGGTGATGGTGGTGCCGTGGACGATGCCTTGGGGGCCGATATACATATAGGAGCCAGCAGTCATCTGACCGTATTGCGTCACGCCGAGGGCGTTGTAGCGCTCCCAGTCGTCGGGTTTGCTGTAGTTCGGGATCATCATGCCGTTGGTGACCACCACGCGCGGGGCA
>CADAPW010000258.1 GCA_902789915.1 uncultured Bacteroidia bacterium
TATGCCGATGTGCTGGGATGCAGCGTCTATAATGTGGACAAAATTAGGGCAAGCCTCAATAACAAAATGAAACAAAATGAATAAAACAATGAAATACAAGCCTTTATTATTAACTATTCTCACTGTCCTCGCCTTGATATTCGTTTCGTGCGAAAAAGACAGGCCCATGATGCAATATGTCTCTGGCGACGACAAAGACAAAATCGACCTAAAAGGTTCGCTGATGAAACCCGACATGAAATACGTCAACATCTACGCCGAATTGGTCGAAAAAGTCGTGTATGTCTATTTCAACGAAATGGTGGAAAACTGTGCCATGACTCTCACCGCGAAAAACGGCGACGTGCTCTTTGCCCGAAGAGTGAGCAAACAACAACCTGCCACGCTGCGCATCTACATGGGAGACGAGCCTACTGGCGACTACAAACTCTACATCACCAACGGGGTGGACGAAGCCTCAGGCTGGTTCCACTTCGAAAACCCATCGGAAATCAATCTTAGTATCATCAATAAAACCATACAACAATGAAAAAGATTATCGTGATTTGCATGGTGCTATTAGCGATTAGCTCATGCAAAAAGGGAAACGACTATGTTCCACTCTCGGAAGAAGACGCTGCGGCCATTCCATACCAAATGGGGCAAACGGTGAAATTCCTCAACCAAGACAATGACACAGTTGTTTGTCAAGTGACCTGGGATCAGACCCATCTTTCCGATTATAACACTGACCACAATTACGGAACCGAAACCTTGGATTTTGGCTCACCAGGAGTTTATTGTTACACCCGTACTGTGGAATTGACTTCTGAGACCTACCCATCCTTTATCAGTTTCACCATTTATCCAGAAAAAGGAATGTATTTCAACTGGAACAACGAACTTGTCATTAGCTGCGATTTGCCTTCTTCGTATGAAAATGTCACGATTAATGGCATTGATTACGAACTTGTCCATCATGAAAAACTCTACAACCAATATACGGGCGAAAAACTCTACGATTGGTACTACAACGAGGAGTATGGCCTGCTATACTTCGAGAAAGGCGATTTCTCATTGACAAGAATACTTTGATTTACAAATACAAACCATTTAATATCAATAAATTATGAAAAAACCAATTATTGTTCTATTTTTGGTGATGGCATTCAGTTTGTCAGCCTTCGCGCAGCGCGACACCATCAGGAGCAACAAGAACGAGTTCAGCATCGGCTATGGCGTGATGCCGTCAAGCAGCTTCCGCTTCCATCCTGGCTGCTTGATTTATCCCAAAACGGACAACATCGGTGCGTTTTATGTCACCTACACGCGCCGCCTCAACAAAGTCCTCGGCATCGGCGTGACAGCCTGCTTCGACCCCATCCGCCTCAATTATCACGACCGCGTGAACGGCGAGAACACCCTCATCTGCAAAGTGAACCAAAACAGCATCTCGATTCTCCCACACCTGAAAATCAACTGGCTGAACACCAAGTATGTGAACCTCTACAGCAAGGTGGCTCCCATCGGCATTCGCTATTGCACCTACAAGCAAGAGGAGTATTATCCCGACCTTTATGAAATACAGGCACCCGTCAATTCTTTCAAAGACAAGATAGGCTATGCCTACCAATTCACACCCATTGGCATTGAGATTGGCACAAAACGATGTGCAGGTTTTATGCAAGTAGGCATCGGCATGGAAGGCATCATCAGCATCGGATTTCGTTATGGACTAAAAGATAAGGAGTAAACGCCATGAAAAAACATTTGATATTCTGCATCGCCCTTGTGGCATTGATGACTTCTTGCGTGAAAGAGCCGTCCATCCTTCGTCGCCTTACCGCCGAAGACGCTGCCGCCATCCCGTATCATACCGGACAAACAGTCAACTTTTTGAACGAAAATGGCGACACACTCACTTTCACTGTCACCTACGATGAAACAAAACCCTTCTCGGAAGACTATTGGGAATATCCCTACGACGCTAAAATGTCCATCATCCGTCAGCCTTGGTGTTATGCGCGAACGGTGGTACTGCACCACGCTTCCGACAGCGGCAGACAAGAAATGATGTTCACCGTCGTTCCTGACAAATACCTTTATTTCCGGAACGATGAAATGGCTCTTCCTTACATCGACCTCAAAGGTGCAACAGAAACCGTGGAAGTGAACGGCGTGACCTACGAGAATGTCCATGTTAACTCATACCATCACCCAAACTTTGACGAATTGGATCATCTCTGGTACTACAGCGAAGAAGTCGGACTGATTGCGGTCAAAAAAAAGGGACACTCCTTAACGCTAATACCTTGACAAGCCCCGAAATCGAAGATTCGACGTAGTCAAAGGGCGACCCGAATACACCCCGATATGGAATGTCGGGCTTGTAATAATTGCGGATGCTAATCTCTTTCAAAAACCTCAAGATACTCCTTCCCTTCTGGCGTGATAGGCAAATCCTCTTCGGAAACGACCGTAAAGACATAAACCAACTCCTTCTCGGCCTTGGTCTCCCTGATGTATTGCCGCTTCAACTTTGGATTCACTCCCGATAGCCCTAGCGTTTCCGTCATCTTCCGCTTGAGGGTTTTCTCCGGCGTGTCGCCAAACGCCACATGCCACCAATAGCGCCTTGTGGTCTCTCCTTTGCCATTCATGACAAGCAGATGTGCGACAGGGTGCAGCATCTTGTTTCCTTGGTGCAGCTCCACATACATGGCCCGACCCACGATATTGCCCCGCTCGTTGACGATGGGCAGGAACTCTATGGGATTCACTTCAGGCTCAAATCGGCGCGGACCTTCTACTTTAGAGGGCGTGGCAATGGCTTTGTCCTCTACTATCGGCTGCGACTGTTCAATCTGCTCGGTTCGCTCTTCGATGATGCTGCGGGGGCGTCTTTCTGTTGTGGTTGTTGTAGAGGTTTTAGCGGGCTTGTCTTGTACAATCCGAGTGAGTTCCATCGGCTCAAACGACACTTCCTCCACGACCATCCTTTCCGAGCCTTTCAAGGCAATCAAGTCTCCTGCCTTCTTCCCTATCAA
>CADAPW010000259.1 GCA_902789915.1 uncultured Bacteroidia bacterium
GGCATCAACGTGCTGAAGCTGGCCTATCGCATCCTCGACGCCGTCGCCGCGTCGGCCGCCAAGGTGCAGAAATAAACTACGTTTATCATACAATAATACCCCGCTATCATCGTTTTTTGTATAAATGCCAACGCTATGCCAAGGAAATCTACCTTTTATGCTTTTATTGCGATTGCCGTTTTAGCCGTTGCTTTCTCCTCATGCAGGAAATTCAAAGGCTCGCAAACCATTCCCGCCTATATCCATATCGACACCATCACGGTGAATTGTGATTATTTTGTCTATGGCGCCAACACCTCAAAGATTTCGGATGCTTGGGTGTATGTCGACGACGATCCCATCGGCTGTTATGAGTTGCCCGCCACCTTCCCGGTGTTAAAGCATGGCCCTCACAAGGTGACGGTTTACGGCGGCATCAAAAGGGACGGCATCACTGCCGCCCGCGCACCTTATCCTTTCTACAAGCCTTTGGTGTACGAGGGCCTGAACCTCGTTGAAGACAGCATCGTCAACCTGCAGCCTGTGCTGAACTATTATCCCATCGGAGAAGGTGTCGAGAAAGGCTGGATGGAAGATTTCGAGACCTCCAACACCCTGTTGCCCTACGGGGGGAGCGACACGTCCATCTTCCGCATCAACGGCCCCGAGGCTTGGCATTCGCCCAATTCGTTCTATTCCGGAAAGATTGTGTTGCCGCCCGACTCCCTCGACTTCACCGTTGCCACCGCAGACGAATTCTCCTTCCATCAGAACTATCTGGCGTATTGCATGCTGGAGCTGGACTACAACTGCAACGATCCTTTCTTTGTCGGTGTGATTTATTCTAAAAACTATCAGTTGGTCAAGCATCCTCTGGTGAGGATCAATCCTACCGATACGGTGAACGCCGTCCCGCAACGCTGGAACAAGATTTACATCAATATCGGACCCCTCATGAACGAATACGTGACGGCTTCCTATTTCAAGATTTATTTCACTTCCGACTTGTCGGTCAATCCTGCCTACGGCGAGCCTGACTATGTCCACTCCCACAAGCAGAGGTATTTTTATTACGATAATCTGAAACTGTTCTATCGCCCGCAATGAATAAGCAAAGACTGGCTTCCATCTATTTCTTCGTCGACTGGATTGCCTCCATTCTGGCGTGGACGCTGTTTTATTTCTTCCGCAAGGCGCACGAAGACCTTTACATCAACTATTGGGACCGCATCACGCATTCGTTTGTCACGCCCAGTTTTTGGCTTGGCGTGATCATCATCCCCATTTGTTGGCTCATCCTTCATGCCGTGACGGGTGCCTACGAGAAGGTGTATTTCAAGTCGCGCCTGCGTGAGCTTGGACAGACATTCTTCATCACCCTGTTGGGCGTGGTGGTATTGTTCTTCGTCGTCATCCTTGACGATGAGGTGACGAGTTATAAGTCCTATTATCAGTCGTTTATCGCGCTTTTCTGCTTCCAGTTTTTTATGACCTACATCCCGCGCCTCATCATCACCACCTCGGTGATTTCGAGGATCAGGAGCAAGAAAATCGGCTTCAACACGCTTATTGTGGGCAGCAACGACAATGCCTGCGCCATCTATAAGGAAATCGAAGACGAGGTGAAGCCGTCGGGCCGCCGCCTCATCGGTTTCCTGAATGTGTACGACAAGAAAGAATACAAACTGGGCGAGTTCCTGCCGCGTCTCGGTTCCTATCACGAGATTGAAAAGATTGTGAAGGAACAGCATGTCGAAGAGGTCATTATCGCCATCGAGCGTTCCGAGGTGGAGACGATGAAAGTGTTGCTCACCGTGGTCGACACCACCGATGCCTCCGTGAAAATCATCCCCGCCATGCAGGATTTGGTCTTCGGCACCGTCAAGCAGTCGGCCATCTGGCAGGCACCTTTGGTGCAGGTCACGCCCGAGCTGATGCCCATCTGGCAAAGGGTGGTGAAGCGCATCTTCGACATCGTGGCTTCGTTCTTTGCACTCATCGTCTTGTCGCCTGTGTTTTTGGTCTGCGCCATTATCGTGAAGACAACCTCAAAAGGCCCGGTCTTCTATGTGCAGGAGCGCATCGGCAAAGGCGGCAAGCCCTTCAAGATGGCCAAGTTCCGCAGCATGAGGGTGGATGCCGAGTCGAGTGGCACGCCCATGCTGTCGAGCGACGACGACCCGCGCATCACCAAGTTCGGCAAGTTCATGCGTAAGGTGCGCCTGGACGAGATTCCGCAGTTCTGGACCGTGCTGAAAGGCGACATGTCGCTGGTGGGCTATCGTCCCGAGGCATCACCAGCTGGGGCGAGGTGAAATATGGCTATGCCGAGAATGTGGAGGAAATGATCGAAAGGCTGAAATACGATGTGCTTTACATCGAGAATGTGAGCCTTGCCTTGGATATCAAGATTTTGATTTACACGGTGCTAATCGTTGTTCAAGGTAGAGGAAAGTGATTCCCTTTCTTTTTGAGCCTTCAGATAGCAGTCGCGGCAAAGCGGCTCGTAACTCTCCGTTTCACCTAATACCACCAATTTGTCGCCTGCGATGGTGCGGTGCGAAAACTGCGCCGGGCTGCCACAGCGCACGCAGATGGCGTGTACCTTGGTGACGTCTTCGGCGATGGCCATAAGCGTAGGCATGGGGCCGAAGGGCTTGCCCATGAAGTCCATGTCCAAACCCGCAATGATGACACGTACGCCCTGGTTGGCGAGTTGTTGGCAGACGTTAGGTAGCTCGTCATCAAGGAATTGCGCCTCATCGATGCCAATGACATCCACATCGGAGGCATAAAAAAGAATCTCGTTGGCACTCTCCACGGGGATGGAGTGCAAAGCTGTGGCATTGTGCGAAACGACGTCCTCCTCGCTATAACGCGTGTCGACGCCAGGC
>CADAPW010000260.1 GCA_902789915.1 uncultured Bacteroidia bacterium
CCGCATGGACCACGACGAAGACGAGAAGATTGAAGAGGTGGAAGCCATCTACAACCGCCTGCAAGTGAAAGAAGCCGTCGAAAAGGTGATGCTTGACTATGACCGCAAGGCGTTTGCCGAACTGGAGTCTGTGAGCCTGCCCGAAGAGCAAAAGCGCCACTTACGGACTTACGCTGAGTTGTTGTCGGGAAGGAAGAAGTGAGTTAACAACCGCTGTGCATAGATTCCTTCTCCCCGCAGATCCCTTCACGGAATGACATGCACAGCTGGCAAAAACAAACAGCTGTCCCCGTAGCTCAAAAAGCGGAAGCCATTATCCAAGGCAAAGCGGTAACAGTCCTTCCAGCGCTCGCCGATGAGGGCGGATACCAAAAGCAACAAGGTACTTTTCGGTTGGTGGAAGTTGGTAATTAGCCCCGTGATCACACGCATCTTATAACTGGGTGCAATCATCAGGGCGGTGCTGGCTTCGAGGCGCGTCAAGCCATGCTTGTCGAGATAATCCACAATGAGTTGCAAGGCTTCGGGCGTTGATAACAATTGGTGGTCCTCGTAGGGGAACCACTGCTCCACATGAAGCGTCTGCAATTCCATGCCTTGCTCCTTCAGCATCACGCCAATCCAATACAGGCTTTCCAAGGTGCGTGTACTCGTCGTCCCGACAGGGATGATGGGCTTGCCGAAATGGCTGATTAGATTCTGTATCAACGACTTGCGAACTACGATAGTCTCGGAGTGCATGGCATGTTCGCCGATGGTGTCGGTGGAGACGGGCTTGAAGGTACCCGCCCCGACGTGCAGCGTGACCTCATCGAACACGAAGCCTTGTTCACGTAAGGCGGCGATGAGGGGCTGGGTGAAATGCAGTCCCGCCGTGGGAGCGGCCACCGAGCCGTCGTAACGGGCGAAGACGGTTTGGTAACGGTCATGGTCGTCGGGCTCGGCATCGCGGTGCAGGTAAGGCGGCAAGGGAATCTCACCGGCGGCCTCCAGCACCGAGGCGAAAGGCAAGATTTCGGGCGTCCACGAAAACTCGATTTCGGCATAATGGTCGTTATGGCTGATGCGTTCCGCGCTGAGTATCACGGGCTTCCCTCCCACTGTCAGCTCCATCGACAGCTTACCTTCCTTCCAGCGTTTGGCGTTGCCTATCAAGCACTTCCATCGCACGGGCGAAGTGGCACTGAAAGCCACCTGATAATCCTTCTCTGGCTCAAGACAAAACACCTCGATGCGCGAGCCTGTCGCCTTATGGAACTGCAAGCGGGCACGAATGACCTTGGTCTCATTGAACACCAGCAAGGCATCCTTAGGCAGAAAGTCACCTATATGCTTGAACTGCGACTTTTGTATCTCATTATCTTTCTGAACCAAGAGATTGGACGCATCACGTTCCGGCAAGGGATATTTGGCAATGCGTTCATCAGGCAAAGGATAGTCGTAGGCCTCAATGGAAATATGTTTTACGTCGTTCATCGTCGAAAATTTGCGCAAAGGTACGGATTTATTCCTACTTTTGCAGCACAATTTGAAAACGATGAATGCCTCGTTCCTCAAAATAGAACTGACCCGTGAATTTCTGCTGAAGTTCCTGAAATTCGGCGTGGTAGGTTTTTCGGGCGTGTTCGTCAACTTTGGCGTCACCTACACCTGCAAGGAATGGCTCAAATGGAACAAATACCTGAGCAACATCCTGGGCTTCATCGTCGCCGCCACCTCCAACTACATCCTCAACCGCATCTGGACCTTCCAAAGCAACAACCCGCAAATCGGGACGGAATACGCCAAATATTTTTTCATTGCGCTGATTGGCATGGGCATCGACACGCTGACAGTGTATCTGCTCAACGGGAAATTGAAATGGAATTTCTACCTCAGCAAGGTGTTTGCCGTGGGCGTTTCCACGTTGTGGAATTTCTTTGGAAATCTGTTGTTTACCTTCGCATAAAACCTGTAGACACGATTCATCGCGTCTCCTCAAATGCAATACGCCAATTTGTTTTTTGAGACGCGATGAATCGCGTCTCTACAACGATTACAAAAATTTATCCAAAAAGATAAACGGCATCAACGATTCGATGCCATCGAAGACCATGACGGGTCCCGTCTCGCCTTGGCAGAGCACACGCAACGGCTGTTTCGACTGCTGTTCCACCTCCACCATCACCTGACGGCAGGCACCACAGGGGGCAACAGGCTCGTCAATCTTCTTGGTGGCAGAGTGGGCTGTCACCGGCGCAGAGGCCACTGGGATAGGCCGCATTCTCGATGTTGTTGCCCGTCACAATCTCACCGTTGGCTAAGCGTACTGCTGCACCAACATAAAACTTGGAATAAGGAGCGTAAGAATTCTTCGTGGCTTCGTGGGCAAGACGCATCAACTCGGCATCCTGCCGTGGCAACTCTTCCATTGAGTCATAAACTTGGTAAGGACAAATGAACTTTTCTTCCCTCATCTTGGCTTGGTTTTCATACATGATGCTGCAAAGATAAGGTTTTTTTCAATACTTGTATGTTTTCGAGAAACATGAAAAACGGATAAACAGTCATGTCAAGTGGCATTCCCTTCGGGAATGGAAAGACATCGTTTTTATCCAGCGGCGACTTCAAGCACCTTACGGTTTGTAAACTCCTCAAGTCGCCGCAAAATATACCAATAATCCCAACTCCATTCCCGTAGGGATTCTTAATTGCATTAGGATTTTGGCCTCGCGAACAACAGTAATGATGTAAAGAAAGCGAATAACGTGGCACCGGCCTGGGTCTCCAGGGTGTCCTCGGGGAACATCGACAACAGCATGATGGTGAGGAAGGCCATATATAAATAGGTGTGGTTCTTGCGCGAGGCACACCAAGGATAAAGCAGTACAAACAAGAAAAATGCCAGTCCCACCAAGCCAAAAGCCACGGCGATGGCCAAATACTGGTTGTGGGCACGGAAACGAAATTCCTCTTTCAACGGTGAATGTATCTCTTCATACGCCTGTGCAAACGCCTGCGGCACATCGCCCGTACCCACGCCAAACCACGGATGCCGCCCAATGATGTGAAACGAGGCCCTCGTGTATTCAATGCGTTGCGCGAGGGAGCCGCCATTGGGGTTGTTGTAGCGATGATACAAGTTGTACTCAAACAGCGTAGCTGACAGCCTTGCCCGCAGTCCCGGATGGCGCCAGTTGTTATAGTTGGCCACACCCTGCTCCACGTTACGGATGTCCTCATCGGTGAGGGTCATCACGCCTTGGGCATCCTTACGGAGACCCTTGGAGGTAAGATATCGCGCCAAGGTAGCCTCAATGGTATCATTTAAAGGTATGGCACTACGCTGGGGCCAAGCCTCCTGTAGTTCCTTTCGACAGTAATAAAGTCCAACGTATTTTCCGTCTTCCACTGGATTGTGAATTGTGTCGTGCCAATAGTCATTGCCTTGTGCGGTTTTCTGTTCCAAAGTGGCGAAATCCACCGGCTCCACTTTCAGCAAGGGCTTGACTTCATGCTGCACTACGAAGAACGCCACCGCGACAATCAAGAAAGCCAACACGGCCACAGCAATATGCCAACCCCTACTTTTTTTCCAACGCAGGAAGGCATACACGGCAGAGACAATGGCGACCGCGGCGAGAATCACATAGCCAGAGAGGGATTCGAAGATATAGATTTGGTAGATGAACCAAAAAAGCAAAAACCACATTAAAAACTGGTTTACAGCGACTTTCAGACCAAAAGCAGAAACGCTATTCCTTCTTGAAATACGCATCTTGAAGATGTAGTAGCCAATGATGGCGATGCAAAAGACGATATTGAGGCAAAAACGGATGTGACTGATAAAATGGGAAATCTCACGGATATCCTCGTAGTCGTGGCGCCAGTAGGAAACACTGCTGAACAGCGTGGCCACAAACACCGACAACACATAGACAAGCATCACCAAATTGAATCGTTTACGGTCCAAGGGTTCCATACTCGACAGCACGAAAGGCATGACCAAAATGGGCAACTTGACGCGGAGGTCTTTCAAAGCGTACTCAAAATCGGAGGTCCAAAGGAGACCTACCACGTGTAGGAGGTAAAAGGCTACGAGAAGGACGGCGGGGGTGTTGTGCCAGAAACAGGAGAGTTTATACCGAAAATCGTGATGAAAATAGATTCCACTCTCGCCCACGCTGCCATCGCACGGAATGACATTTCCATCACGATTTCCCACAAGTCCGTCAACCAACCACACGAGGACCAACCAAAACTGCGACATGCCCATCAAGAAGGGCGAGAGGGTGAGGCCCACAGCCACCATCAGCAGACCCAAGAGGTAGGCCTGGTTCAGATAGGGC
>CADAPW010000261.1 GCA_902789915.1 uncultured Bacteroidia bacterium
CACACCGATATCCTCGTCAACCTCTTCAAGGAGGAACAACCCCAGATTTGCCTGATGGGCGCCACCGTCATTGGTCGTGACCTCGGTCCGCGCGTCAGCTCTTCGCTGACCAGCGGCCTCACCGCCGACTGCACTCAACTCGAAATCGGTGACTTCGACGACATTAAGACGAAGAAACACTACGACAACCTGCTTTATCAGATTCGTCCTGCTTTCGGTGGTAACATCGTGGCGACCATCGTCAATCCCGACCACCGTCCGCAGATGGCCACCGTCCGCTCAGGCGTGATGCAGAAAGCCATCTATGAAGGCAAGGCAAAGAACGAAGTCGTTTATCCCGAGGTGAGCAAGTATGTCTCGCCCGAGGCATACGTCGTTAAGGTCCTCGACCACCATGTGGAGGCTGCCAAACACAACCTGAAAGGCTCACCCATCGTGGTGGCTGGCGGTTATGGCATGGGTTCGAAGGAAGGTTTCGACATGCTGTTTGAACTCGCCAAGGTGCTCCACGGCGAAGTCGGCGCCTCGCGTGCCGCCGTCGATGCGGGCTTCTGTGACACCGACCGCCAGATTGGTCAGACGGGCGTCACCGTGCATCCCAAGGTGTATATCGCCTGCGGTATCAGTGGTCAAATCCAGCACATCGCAGGTATGCAAGACTCCAAGATCATCATCTCGGTGAACAGCGACCCCGACGCACCTATTAATAAGATTGCGGACTACGTGATTGTTGGAACGGTTGAAGAAGTCGTCCCAAAACTGATCAAATATTACAAGCAAAACAGTAAATAATATGGTAATTGTTGCTATTGTCCTCTGTGTAATTGCTGTGGTATTATCTGCATTCCAGATTTTAGGGGTGATAGATTTTATCAATATGAAAGGAAAAAAGAAGGACAAATCCGAAAACAACAATCCACAAAAATAGAACAAAATGGCAAACTATTATAACGACAACCCGAACCTGCAATTCTACCTCGACCACCCGCTGATGAAGCGTATCGTCGAGTTGAAGGAACGCAATTTTGCGGACAAGGAAAACTATGCAGACGCTCCCGTCGATTACGAAGACGCGATGGAGAACTACCGCCGCGTGCTCGACATCACGGGCGACATCACCGCCAATATCATCGAACCCAACTCCGAGAGCGTCGACCTCGAAGGTCCGCATTTGGAGAATGGCCGCATGATTTATGCCTCCAAGACCGTTGAGAACCTCGATGCCTGCACCAAGGGCGGTCTCTGGGGCGTTTCCATGCCGCGCCGTTACGGTGGCTTGAACCTGCCCATCACGGTTTTCTCCATGCTGAGCGAGATGGTCGCCAGCGCCGATGCTGGCTTCCAGAACATCTGGTCGCTGCAGTCGTGTATCGACACCTTATATGAATTCGGTAACGAGGAGCAGCGCATGAAGTACATCCCGCGCGTTTGCGCTGGCGAGACCATGTCGATGGACCTCACCGAGCCTGATGCCGGTTCCGACCTGCAAAGCGTCATGCTGAAGGCCACTTATAGTGAAAAGGATGGCTGCTATCTGCTTAACGGTGTGAAGCGTTTCATCACCAATGGCGACTCCATCATCCACTTGGTGCTGGCTCGTTCCGAGGAAGGCACCAAGGACGGCCGTGGCCTGTCGATGTTCATCTACGACAAGCGCCAGGGCGGCGTCAACGTGCGCCACATCGAGCATAAGCTCGGTATCCACGGTTCCCCGACCTGCGAGTTGACCTACAAGAATGCCAAGGCTGAGCTTTGCGGTGAGACCCGTCTGGGGCTTATCAAGTATGTCATGGCCCTGATGAATAGTGCCCGTCTCGGTATCGCCGCTCAGTCGGTGGGTCTGGGACAGGAGGCTTACAACGAGGCTCTGAAGTATGCCGGTGAGCGTCAGCAGTTCCACAAGAGAATCATCGAATTCCCGGCTGTTTACGACATGCTTTCGCGCATGAAAGCCAAGATCGACGCTGGTCGTTCGCTGCTTTATATGACTGCCCGCTATGTGGACATTTACAAGTGCCTTGAGGACATCCAGCGCGAGCGTCCGCTGACGCCCGAGGAGCGTGCCGAGTGCAAGAAATACTCGCGTCTTGCCGATGCCTTCACGCCTTTGGCCAAGGGCATGAACTCCGAGTATGCCAACCAGAACGCCTACGATGCCATCAGCATCCACGGTGGTTCGGGCTT
This sequence comes from uncultured Bacteroidia bacterium, assembly GCA_902789915.1. Taxonomy (GTDB): domain Bacteria; phylum Bacteroidota; class Bacteroidia; order Bacteroidales; family F082; genus Limimorpha. Next base: position 2,185 of record CADAPW010000261.1, read on the forward strand.
CATCATGGAGTACAAGTGCCAGCGCCTCTACCGCGATGCCCGTATCTTCTCCATCTACGAAGGCACGAC
>CADAPW010000262.1 GCA_902789915.1 uncultured Bacteroidia bacterium
CTCGATGGGCTACGACAGCATCGTGGGCTTGTGTATGGTGTATGTGGCGGCGCACATCGGTTTCTCGGGTGCCATGCTCAACCCGTTCACCATCGGCATTGCACAAGGCATCGCTGAGATTCCGCTGTTTACGGGCATCGGCTACCGTGCTGTCTGCTGGGCAATTTTGACCGTGGTGGGCATCATTTTCGTGTTGTGGTATGCCAACAAGGTGAAGAAAAACCCGCAGTCGTCCATCATGTATGAAGACGATGCCTATTGGCGCAAGTCGGCGGAGGTGAAAGAAGAGGAACTAGAACGCTACACCCCGCGCAAGGCATGGTTTGTTTTCGCCTTCCTGACAGCAGTATTAATCGTATTCTCGGTGCTTTACCCGATGACTACATTGAAAATCGGGAACAGCGAGACCACATTGCCCTTGCTGCCCATAGGAACGGCGTTGTTTATCCTGCTGAGCATCGTCACCTTGCGCAAAACGGTGCATTATTTCGTCTTGACTTTGCTTTTCGCCACGGTTTATTTCTTGGTGATTGGTGTGTTGGGCTACGATTGGTACATCATGGAGATTGCTTCACTGTTCTTAGTGCTCGGCATCGCCAGTGGCTTGTCCGTCGACAAGAGCGCGAGCGACATTGCGAAGCTCTTCCTCGAAGGCATGGGCGACATCCTCTCGGCGGCTGTCATCGTGGGCTTGGCGGGCGGCATCGTCATCATTCTTCAGGACGGTGGCATTATCGACACCATCCTTTATGGCCTCTCCAAGTCGATGAGCAACATGGGCAAGATTGCCTCCGCAGAAATCATGTACGGCATCCAGACCTTGATTAATATCGTTATCCCGAGTGGTTCGGCCAAAGCCGCCATCACCATGCCTATCATGGCACCTTTCAGCGACCTGATTGGCATCTCGCGCCAAGCCATGGTGGTGGCCTTCCAGTTTGGCGACGGCTTCACCAACATGATTACCCCCACCAGTGGGGTACTCATGGCCGCCCTCGGCGTGGCACGCATCCCGTGGGAAAAGTGGGTGCGTTTCATCTGGAAGTTCATCCTTGTGTTGGTCATCATCGGTGCCTTGCTGCTGATTCCTACGGTGACGATGGAGCTGGCGGGGTTTTAGTCACGTAACAGCCTTGTTGTTGCCTTGCAATAGCATGAATACTTACTCAATCTTTTCACATTTCTTATCCGATTGTTCTTCGATATTGAATCGAATAACAATCGAATAACAAACGAATAACAATCTAGTAGATTTTTTGCTTGATACTGTGCTTCTATGAGGCAACTCTTTGGCTGTTGTCTTGTAATGATATAGATTTTTCAATAATCAATGGCTCCAGAAAGCATAGACCTGCAATACGAAATCAAAAAAAAAGAGTATCTTTGCAAACTTTGTTTATCCAAGATGAAGTGTCTTTTTCTCCTCATCGTCCCTTTCCTCGCTTTCATCGGATGTCAAAGACAGCCTGATGCAGCGATATGGAACCTCACCCACACCGCCCCCGCCCAGATTTGGGAAGAGTGCTTTCCCATAGGCAACGGCCACCTTGGCATGATGCCCGACGGTGGGGTGGAGCAGGAGACCATCGTGCTGAACGACATTACTTTGTGGTCGGGTGCGCCGAGTGATGACAGTAACCCCAAGGCCTTGCAATCGCTGCCTGAGATTCAACGTCTGTTGAAGGAAGGCAGGAACGACGAAGCCCAAAACCTGATGTATGAGACTTTCGTCTGCGGCGGAGAAGGTTCGGGCCACGGCCACGGCGCTAAGGTTCCTTTTGGTTGCTACCAGACTTTGGGCAATATGAACATCGAATATCAATACCCTAATGAAGATTCTGTAACCAATTATAGGCGAACGCTTTGCCTCAACGATGCTGTCCACAAGGTTTCTTTCGAAAAAGGCGGTCAACATTATGAACGCGAAACCTTTATCTCCCGTGTGGATGACGTGGCGGTGATAAAAGTTAAGGTCCCTGAGCCTGTCGAAGGGCCGACAAAAAAAGAGGAAGCCAATATAAACGGCGTTTCGACAGGCTCAACGACCTGCCTTCCCCTCACCATCAACCTCTCCCGTCCCGAAAAAGCCCAGGTCATTACTGATGCCGATGGCGTAGTGATGTTCGGCCAGCTGGACAGCAATGTGGAAAGAGTAGAAGGAATGCGATATTACGCTAAGGCACAAATAGTCGTCCAAGACAATGAAACCGTTATCTACTTCTGTGCCGCTACCGATTTTCTATGCGCCGACATGCCATCGCGAAAGGCTTTGATGCCGTGAGAAACGACCACCTGAAAGCCTATCACGAGTTGTTTGACCGCGTGGAGTTGGAGATTGGCGACCCAAAAGAAAAACAAGACCTGACCTTGGAAGACCATTGGAAAGACTTTCTCGTCAACGACGACCCTTGGCTGCCCGTGTGTTATTTTCATTTCGGGCGTTACCTCCTTATTAGCTCCACACGTGAGGACCTGCTACCACCCAACCTGCAAGGGCTGTGGGCCAACACCATCCAGACCCCTTGGAACGGCGACTATCACCTTAATATTAATGTGGAGATGAACCACTGGCCCTGCGAGGTCTGCAACCTATCGGAGCTGCACCTGCCATTAATTCACTTTGCTGAGGGATTAATGCCTTCAGGACGAAAGACGGCGCAGGCGTTCTATGGTGCCCGAGGCTGGACCGCCCATGTGGTCTGCAATCCGTGGGGCTTCACGGCGCCTGGCGAGCACCCCTCGTGGGGTGCCACCAACACAGGCGGTGCCTGGCTTGCACTGCACGCTTGGCAGCATTTTGAGTTCACGCAAGACACGTGTTTCTTGAAAGAGGCCTATCCATTAATGAAAGAGGCGGCCTTGTTTTTCCTCGATGCGATGATAGAGGAACCCGAGCACGGCTGGCATGTCACCGCCCCGACCACCTCGCCCGAGAACGCTTTTTGGCTCAACGATAGCACAGCCGTCAGCGTGTGCATGGGCAGCACGATGGATGTGCAGATCGTCAGCGAGTTGTATGACGCGGTTTGTCAGTCGACGGAGATTCTGGGCATGGATGCTGCATTTTCTGACAGCCTCCGCAACGCCAAATCCCTTTTCCCACCCATGCAGGTCAGCGAACAAGGTTGTTTGCAGGAATGGCTGAAGGATTATAAAGAAGTGGAGCCGCAGCACCGCCATGTATCGCATCTCTTCGGACTTTATCCTGGCACGATGCTGACTCAAACGAAAACGCCAGAATTAATGGACGCCTGCCGTGAAACTTTACGTCGTCGTGGCGAC
>CADAPW010000263.1 GCA_902789915.1 uncultured Bacteroidia bacterium
GATGAAGCCCTTGACATCGGTCAACTCGAACACTCTGCTGGCTTCGCCAGAGGGGCGTGAAGAGCGGGCTTTCACGCGAGCCACGTTGGTCTTGTTCGACTTCTTGAGTATCTTCTCGATGACGCCTTCGCCAATCTTTTGGCCGTCGTTGTCGACGAGATAGACCTCTGCGCCTTCTTGTGCTTCATATTCGATGGGCAGGAAGCAGGTTGACTTCTGCACATCGTAGCCGAAGATGGCCAGACCCGGGCAACTCGAGACGCACAGCATACAGCCGATGCACTTGTTGTAGTCGATGGTCGGCGTGCTGCTGGTGGACGGCTTGGTGATGGCGCCTTGCGGGCAGCTGAACGAGCACGGGTTGCAGGCGAAGCCGTAGAGGCAGTCGGCCTGCACGAAGGCCTTCTGCATCATGCGCTCAGGCGTGGGCAGGTTGGGCTTCTCAAGGAGACGCACAGGATGCTGTTGCGAGTCGATGTATTGTCTTGAAATCTCAAGATAATCGTCATAGTTGAAGCGCACGCCGATGGCTTGGGCCACCTCGTAGGCGACTTGTTTGCCACGCAACACGGCGCTGGTGCCTTCGCCGATGCGGATGGCATCGCCGGCACCGTAGGTGTTGAGGCCGAAGACCTCGCGGCCTTTCACCAACAGTTGGTTGTCGGGGATGAGGCCGGTGCAGATGTTGATGATGTCGATGTCGTCGATGACTTGCTCAGTGCCAGGGATGGCCTTGAAGTTCTCGCATTTGGCGATGACAGCACCCGTGATGCCAGTGTAGTCGGCGTTGGGGATGGCACGCACCAGGACATAGCTGGTCATGATCGGGATGCCGAGACGGCGCACACGGTTGGCCTGCACGGGGAAGCCCCCCTCGCGGGGCATGGCCTCGATGATGGCCTTGATGGTGGCACCAGCCTGCATGCCTTGGTAGGAGGTCAGGTATCCGATGTTGCCAGCACCCACGGTAAGGACTTTCTTACCGAGCAAGGTGTGCTCTTGGTTCATCATCTTCTGGAACACGGCAGCGGTATAGACGCCTGGCACGTCGTCGTTCTCGAAGGTCGGCATGAAAGGCACGGCACCCGTGGCGACCACGAGATGTTGTGCATCGATGTAGCCAATCTCGCCAGTGACGATGTTCTTGATGGCCACGCGACCGCCTTCAAGCAAGTCCCAAACGGTGTTGTTCAGCAGGATGCCTTCGTGGTTGTCGCCCGCCAAGGTCTTGGCGATGTCGAAGCCACGCATGCCGCCGAATTTTTTCTCTTTCTCGAAGAAGAAGAACTGGTGGGTCTGCATGTTGAACTGACCACCGATGTTGGCGTTGTTGTCGACGACGATGTTGCTGATGCCGAAGGCGTTGAGTTGCTCACGGCAGGCGAGACCTGCGGGACCGGCGCCGATGATGGCGACTTGGGTCTTGTAGACCTTCACCTCGCGGGGCTGCTGCTCCTTGGGTTCGGGAAGGATGGTGTCCTCCTTGTCGATGCGGCGCACTTCCTTGACGCCGTCGACTTTGGTGATGCAGATGCGGCGGATCTTGCCATCGACCAGCATCTCGCACGCACCGCACTTGCCGATGCCGCAGTTGAGGCTTCGGTTGCGGCCGTCGAGCGAGTGGCTGTGGACGGGATAACCGGCTTGGTGAAGGGCGGCGGCGATGGTCTTGCCGAATTCCACAAGATCTTCCTGCGGGATGTCCAAGATAGGGTGTTTTTCGATTTTGTACATATAGAAATGAGTTTTGAGTCGTAAAAAGTGACCGCAAATTTAGGAAAAAGCAGTTAGTGGTTGGATTTTTTTTTGCGAAAAAATCCAACTGCTAACTAAGAACAAATTGCATAGTGGAACGACTGCCTTGTTTCACCAGGACCTTCTTGCCCTTGATGAAGTCAGTCTCCAAGCCGTCTTGATAGTGCCTAATCGTAAATAATTGCAGGCCTTCATTATACTTCACGCTGAAACCGTCTTTGAGGTTGGCTCTCAACTGTTTCAGCTTCTGCTCGTTGCTGTCGAAGCAGAACGAGAGCATCAAAGCCGAGGTCTGGATCATGTTGGCGTGGATGTTGAGGTCGGCGCAGACTTCAAAGATGGTCTTCAGGTTGCGTTCGTCCATGAACGAGTAGTCTCGGGGCGAGATGGAGACCAGCGTTTGGTTGTCCTTGACGATATAAGAGGGGATGCTCTCATCGTTTTTCCTATGACCTCCGTCGATGAGCGATGGCTCATGGTCAGGATGGAGGAACGACTGTACCTTGAGTGTTATCCCTTTGTTTTGCAGCGGCTTGATGGTCTTGGGGTGGATGATGGTGGCACCGTAGAAAGCCAACTCGATGGCCTCGGAGTAGGGGATATGCGGCAGTTGAACCGTGTCGGCGAAGCGTTTCGGGTCGGCATTGAGCAAGCCGTCCACATCTTTCCAGATGGTTACCTCTTCAGCATCCAAGCAGTTGGCGAAGATGGCTGCGGTGAAGTCGGATCCTTCACGCCCGAGGGTGACGCTGTGTTTGCCATCGGCGGTGCCGCCGATGAAACCCTGGGTCAAGCATACGATACCTCGAATATGCTCGTCGTTCAACTTGCTGATTCTCAAACGTCCCAATCGGGGTTGGCGGCGCGGTAGTGGGTCTCATCTTCGGCGATGACATATTTGCGTGCGTCGAGCCAACGTGTCGGGATGTCGCATTTGCTGAGGTATTCGTGGATGATGCTTGTCGAGATAAGTTCGCCGTAGCACACGGTTTGGTCGTATTGGTAGTCGTAGGGCGTGTCGGTCTTTTGCAGTTTCTCCCACATCTCGATGAAGAGACCAGCGATGTTCTCTCCGAAGGCGGGGTTGGCGTCGTCGCCGAATAGCTCGTTGATGATGCCGTCGTGGTAGGCGATGACGTCATGCAGGGCCTCCATGCCAAGTTGGCCGTCGTGTTCACGGAAGTTGGCCAATGCTTTTTCGAGGGCGTTTGTCGTCTTGCCCATGGCAGAGACCACCAAAAGGATGTCTTCGTCCTTGTGCTGGCTGACAATTTGCGCCAAATTACGCACAGCATCGGCATCCTTCACCGACGCGCCACCGAATTTATAGATTTTTTTGATCATTGGATTCTGATTAAATCGATGCAAAAATAGAAAAAAGATATGGGTTTTTCTTGACAATCCAAAAAATCTCCTATATTTGTCTCGTCTAATTTAAAAACATTGAACGCCATGAAAAAACTGATGCTCCTTACTTCGTTGATGCTCTTCGGATTGATAGCGTCGGCGCAAAACTATCTTCAAATGTACATTGATGACATTGAACCAAACCAAATTTATGAGTTATGTTTGCAGGATTATGATAGCATTATCCTTGTTGACACCATTTGCAACTATTCATATAATGAGCATTGGGTGGTAGAACTTCAATACCAAGTGTTTGAACCGATTCTTGTGGTGATTCCTGATGAAAACAATATGTGGTATGATTTGTATTATCAATCATGCGATGGAAATGGATTTGAGTTTGTGTTGCTATTCTATGGCTTCTTTTTTTCAGAACCTTGGTTCCCTGATTATATATGGAAACATGATGATGAAGCCATTGCTCTTGGTGCACTTGATAATGCTAGCTATTATTACAGCCCCTATTATTGGTATTATGAATGGTCAACGGGAGAGAATCAAAGTGAGATTGTAGTAACCAATCCTGGCATTTATTGGGCCCGTTTATACAATAACTGCGGTGAAGCCATCGACAGCGTGGAAGTGCGCAACGGTGTTGAGATAAGTTTAGCCTCTACGGACCTTGCCTCGAATAAGAACCAAGTCAATTGGGTGGTTGACGAGGCACAGTCTGCGTACATTGCTGAAGCCAACATTTACCGAAATAATGAACTTGTCGGCACGGCTCCATATACAGATGGTAGTTTCCATGATAACATTGGTAGCGAGGCGACACAATGGCAATACCATATCGTTGGTGTGACCGTTGAGGGCGAAGAATGCCCCGTCCCAAGTTATTGGAAACGTCCCATTCATCTCGACCATTTGCAAGGTCAAAGTAACCATGTATTGCAATGGACTTCCTATGAGGCCGAAAACGGCGCTGATGTTGTTGCCCATCGGATTTACGATTGGGTTAATGGTGAGTTGCGTCTTGTGACGGAGGTTGGTGGTTTCGTGAATACCTTCAATTACAATCCTGAAGAAATAATGGGTGACGCAGTGGTGGCAGCCGTGTTCAGCTCGGGTGAGCTTTCATATTCCAATCGTGTGCCTACTCATCTTGGCATCGCCGAGTCTAATGATAATCAGTTTTATGTCTATCCCAATCCCGCCAAAGACTACGTGACCATTGAAGGTATGGGCAGTGCCATCGTAACAAATACCCTTGGGCAGACCATCCTCACCCGCGAAATCAATGGCAAGGAAACCATCGCATTGCCGCAAGGCCTGTATTTCGTGAAAATGAATGGCATGACGCGTAAAATTGTGGTGGAATAACCGCATCGGCTGTAGGGCTGTCACATTGTGGCAGCCGCATCAACGCCAATGAGGCTACCGTGGTACGACAGCCCTACAAATCCTCTTGGCAATGGAGGATTTTTTCATCATCATTTCCCTCTAATGATAGGTCTATAAACCTTCTTCGCCGATGACACGATTTCCAGCACATAAACGCCGTGTGAGAATGCGTCGAGGTCAATCTCGCACGACTCTGCTTTGTTCACTTTGAATGTGGCCAATCGCTGTCCA
>CADAPW010000264.1 GCA_902789915.1 uncultured Bacteroidia bacterium
CTCAACATGGCACCTTATAACGAGGATGACTACAAGAAAAGCGTTGGCGTGAAAGCCCTGCGTGGCGAAGAAGGCTACACCAAGATTGAACGTGTCGGCATCCGTCCCACCTTCGACCTCTGCGGCATGTGGGGTGGCTACACGGGCGAAGGCGCCAAGACCGTGCTGCCTTCAAAGGCCTACGCCAAGCTGTCGTGCCGCCTGGTGCCCGACCAAAACAACGAAAAGATTGCCACATTAGTGAAGGACTACTTTGAGAAGAACGCTCCTGAGTATGTCACCGTGAAGGTCACGCCGCTGCATGGTGGTCAGGCCTACGGATGCCCCGTCGACCTGCCAGCCTACAAAGCCGCTGAAGCCGCCTACATGGACACCTACGGCAAGCTTCCCATCCCGATGCGTTCAGGTGGCTCGATTCCGATTATCGCCAGATTCGAGGAAGTGTTGGGCATCAAATCCATCCTCATGGGCTTCGGTCTCGGCGAAGACGCCATTCACTCGCCCAACGAGAACTACCGCCTCGACCACTTCTACAAAGGCATCGAGACGATTATCGCGTTCTATCAGCATTTTGCCAAGGGCAGCGAGATGGCTTAAACATTTGGAATACAACAAAATGAAAAAACGGAAGAGTCGGCTGGCTCTTCCGTTTTTCATTTATAAACATTTTTTTATTTCTGATACTTCTCGGGGATATATTTCCTGCCGTTCTTGTAGTTATCGAGGCCTTTCTTCAGGAAGGTGAGGAAAGCGGCCTTGTCCTTGCTGTAAGAACGCGGAATCATCAGCATGTCGCCATCGTTGTCGAGCAACACGTAGTAAGGCTGGGCATTGGCACCGAAGCGGGTCTCCTGGAAGTCAATATTCTTGGAGCCGATGGTCTTTTTGACCTTGCCGTTTTTCGTCGACACCGACCAGTCCTCTTCGGGCATCTCGGTCTTGTCGTCAACATAAAGTGCCACCACCACATATTCGTCACGGAGCATCTTCAACACCTCGGGGTCGCTCCAGACGCTGTTTTCCATCTCACGGCAATTGTTGCAGCCGTGACCGGTGAAGTCGACAAAGACGGGCTTGTCTTGTGCGCGGGCGCAGCTCAAGGCTTGCTCGTAGTCGAAGTAGCCACTCAAGTCAAGAGGAAGCTCAAGCACATCGCTATATTTCGGTTCCTCACAAATATTGTGTTCTTGTTGTGACTCAACGTATTTGATGGTCCTATCCAAATTGAAGTCGAGGGTTTGTTGCGGCGGCAGGTAGCCAGAGAGGGCTTTCAGCGGAGCGCCCCACATTCCCGGAATCATATAAATGACGAAGGTGAAGTCGATAATAATCAGTACCAAGCGGAATACGCTCAGTTCCTTGACTTCCTTCTCGCCCTTGAAGCGAATCTTGCCCAAGAGGTAGAAGCCCAACAAGGTGAAGCACACAATCCAGATGCCGAGGTAGACCTCACGGTCGAGAAGGCCCCATCCGTAGGCCTGGTCAGCAGTCATCAAGAACTTGAAGCCGAGGGCGACTTCGACAAAGCCTAGGACGACCTTCACCGAGTTCATCCAGCCACCGCTCTTCGGCAGCTTCTGAAGCATATTCGGGAACATGGCGAAGAGGGCAAACGGCAACGCGAAGGCAATGGAGAACGCCAGCATGCAGATGATGGGCGTCCAGATGGCGCCTTGTGTGGACTGGATCAGCACCGTGCCGACGATAGGTCCTGTGCAAGAGAACGACACCAGTACTTCGAAGGCACCGAAGAACGAAGCCGCGAAGACCATGAACACGAGGAAGAAGATCAAGTTAGGCAGCCAATTCGTCGCCAGCCAGTTGAAGATGCCTGCCGTCACGCTCTCGCCACCGACGAAATAGGTAATGAGGATGAGGATGGCGATGGGCAAGGTATAGAGCAACACGATGAAGAGGAAATACATGAACGCCTTGAAGCGGCCTTCCTGCTTGCTTTCGCCCTCGCCATGCATGAAGAACGATACCGTCATAGGCACCATGGGGAACACGCAAGGCGTGAGCAGGGCGGCAAGGCCCCAAAGGATGGCCGAGAGTATCATGCCCCAGAGGCTGGTGTCGGTGCTCTCGGCACCTTCTGAGGTGAAGTAGTCGTAATCGTCGCCAGCCGAAAGCACTGCCTGTTTTTCGTCAGTCTCGGTTGTAGCATCGTTATTATCGGTAGGAGGGACGACGGCCTCGACGAGTGTCTCGCCATTGGCACCAGGCACGACGAGTTCGATATCGCCAGAGACCGGCACACACATGCCATCCTTACACGCTTGTCCAGAGATAGTTCCAATCACCTTGAAGGCGTTGTCGGTCAGCTTCTTGAGGCGTTGGGCATAGATAGCCTTCCCCTTGAATTGCACATACTCGACTTCAAAGATGTCGTCGTAAAACAACTCGCCTACAGTGACATCCCGAGCATCCTCAACCACTTCAAAATCAGCAGACTTCTCAAACTCAAAGACCGTAGGCAGAGGGCCTAATGCGGGCATTTTGGTGGAATAGATGTGGTACGCAGGATCGACGGTGGCCGTGGCGACCACGTCAAACTCAGTTTCATTGACATCTTGAATAGAAAACGCCCATTTGACAGGGTCGACAATCTGGGCTTGCGTCGGCATGATGGCGGCGAAGGCCATCAAAAGGATTAAAAATAGTTTTTTCATATAAAATTAATTGATATTCAACTAAATAAACTATGTTATTATTCTTTCATTACGATATAGAACCTTACCCTCACGTTCAATACTCTCAATCAAATCGGTGTTCCTAAGCATAGAAAAAAGACTCAAATCAACGAAATAGGGTAAATACAAATCGTCAATCTTGGCATCAAGAAGAGCAAGTTGAAGATAGGTTAAGTTACCACCTTTCAATGTAATATCAATATCCGACGACACTTTATTCGTCCCTCTTGCTCTCGAACCATAGATAATGGCTTCCTCAACCTCAGGAATTGAGGCCAAAGTCTCACGCAAAGCGTTAATCTCATTATCTTTTAGTCCAAATTCCATTATTTACTCTGATTGGGTGAACAAATCGGCAGATTTATAACTAGACAAATTATTCATTCTTTCATAAAAGCACACAAACGCCTGAAAATAAGCATCTTTTACACGCCCTATCACATCAGCAGCTGTATCTTCATCGTAGTTATGTGAAGTATCATTTCTGCGTTTTATCATTTCCATCCAAACATCACTATCCTCTATCAGCTTATTTTCGAAAGACCAACGGACGGCATCTCTCGATCCCATAATTTCCTTGTCAGTGCCTTGATAATCCGCATAGCTTTTCATCAGTTTCCAAGCCAATTCGAAGGTAAACTCAAAACGCTGAATCAATCCATCCGCCTCAAAATCATTCAATTGCCTAACTTTCGAAACATTGACTACTTCTGCCAATCGGCTCAATGCCTTTCGGTAGCTATTCAGTTTCTGTTCCCATCTCGGCAAAGTGTTATCCATTACAGTATATTTAACTTGCAAAAATAGAAAAATTATCTATCTACCTGAGTCTGTTTGCAAAAAAATATAGTTTTTGTTGAAATTGAAACCTTATATCGCTCATCAATGCGATATCCGACCACCCAAAGAATATCGCCATCAGCGGCAACCAACAGCCAAACATTCCGTTTTTGCCATTCCGTAAATTTCTGATCCACAAAGAAATCGCTGAGCAATTTAGAGCCTTTCATGCCCAAGGGATGGAAGCGGTCGCCGTGATGCCAATGGCGCAA
>CADAPW010000265.1 GCA_902789915.1 uncultured Bacteroidia bacterium
ATGGAAATCTTATCCGGTGTGGCATTCTGCTTCCAGCCCTGGGCAAAGGCGCGATAGAACTCTCGGCCCAGACGGTCGCGCTCCGCTTCCGTAGCCTTGACGGTCTTCATATAGCTCTCATAGGCTATCTCCAGTCCACCGAGGTCGGCAATGTTCTCGCCCAACGTCTGTTTGCCTTTGGTATAAACGCCTGGAGCGTACTTAATCTTATTGAAATGCTGAATCATCCGGTTCTGCAGCTTTTCAAACTCTCTCCTGTCGTTGGGAGTCCACCATTCATTCATGTTACCGTTGGCATCGAAATTTGAGCCTTCATTATCGAAGCCGTGGGTCATCTCATGCCCGAGGGTAGTAGCTCCCATGACGGCATAGTTGTAAAATGATTCCTTATCTTTATCGTAGATGGGAGCTGTCAGATTGCTGGCAAGCAGGATGATGGCATTGTTTTGCAGACTATAGAATGCGTTGGCTTCGTATGCGTTCTGCAACACCCAATCAGAATAGAACATCGCAGTTTCTGACGTCTGATTCATCAGACTTCGTGTGATGCTTACATTTTGGGCAAACAGGTCGCACACCATGTCGTAGGCTGTCGTTTTTTGGGGATCCTTTGCCTCCCATTCAGTATTCCATGCCTCTGGTTTTCCGCAGTAGATCACCATCTTGTTGAGCTTCTCCAGGGCTTTGGTCTTGGTGGCTGTGCTCAGCCACTTGTTGCGCTCAATTCGCTCACGGAAGGTCTGGCGCAAATCCTCAAACATGGCGTTGACGGCCGTTTTTGCAGTCTCATTTACGATTTCCTCTACATAGGTGTGGCTCATGCTGGTGTTCAGACCGCTATACTGGTCTTTGCAAGCCGTGATGATGTAGGATCGTTTCAAACTAGCCAGAGTATTGCCGTTTTTCGGTGCAACGGGCAGATACTTGAAGTCGCGGTTGACGATGAAATACTTCGTGAGCTGCTTCAAGGTTGTCAGGTCATACGCTGCCAGCTTGGCAAGCGGCTTGGTATAATCTTCATCGGCAGCAATCGTTTTGAGGTCTATGCCTGTTTCCCTAGCAATCATCTCGATGAAGTCGGTTTCAGATGTGCGCGTACCACTTGTTTTGAAGAGTCGTTTGCCTGCATGGGGGTTATGATGGCCGAGGTGGGTTTCTCTATTCTGTAGCAACTTATATTCTATCAACAGTTCCTTCCACTCCCTCGCCGTCTTCATAATCGCTGCTGTGTCGGCAATACTGATGCCTACGCTGGTCATATCTTTACCATTTATATCGTAGTTTCTTACGGGCTCCAGAGCGGGATATACCTTGCGGCTCATGTTAGCAGGCGCTATGAAGAAAGGAGTAGGGTAGCCTATCTTCATCAGGCTGGCCATCAACTGGAACATATCGTCTTTGTTGTTCACCTCGTCCACCTGCTGTAACCGTTGCTTCAGTGTTTCCAGATTACTATTGTAGTCGTCGGGATTATACAGCGACATCAGCTTCGAGCCAATAGGATTGGTGCCGAGCTGTGCAATCAACAAAATCTCCATAGTGGCATTTTCGGCTTGAGTATTCATGGTTCCTATCACTTCATCATCATCTTCCGTAGGAACGGGGTTGTTGGCTATCCATGCTCCGACGGCATACTGGTAGAAGTCGTCGCCGGCATAGGTCGATAGGTCTATGTCGTCGCTAAAGGCCGACTTTTCCTTGATATTGGCATTAGTGTTGATAGGTGCTTTAGGCGGGTTTGTTACAGGATTGTCCGAGCGGTCAATACATGAACTCAGCGTAAAGCCACCAACAAGGTTGACGGCCAGTAGCCATTTAATTCTTTTTTTCATAATCTTCTTGTTTTATTTGTTAATAGCATTCCAAAATCTGTCACTCATCGTCGACTATACTGCAAAGATACGGAATAATTTCCATAAATCCAAACTTTTCCCCTAAAAAAGTTCTTTTTAGTGGTTTACTATTGCCCTTTTCCCCCTCTTTTGCGACAAATTCTGCGCCCCTTTCCCGCCTTTGTCGCAATAGGGGGCATGTGTCGCATGCTTCCCAATAGAAATTGAAGAAAAAACTTGGAATGAGCCCTATTTTCATCGTATCTTTGCATCGTCAAAACCGCAATTAAGCGAGCAAAGAGCCGAATGCAATTCGAGCTATTTCGAGCGGAAGCGGGTTCGAGCGAAGCTCAATCA
>CADAPW010000266.1 GCA_902789915.1 uncultured Bacteroidia bacterium
CCCATCTGGTAGTAGGCTTGGCGCGAGATGCCACGGCTCAGGTTCCTCGTATAGATATCATAGTATTCCAAAGCCTTGTCATAGTCCTTTTGCTGGAAATAAGCATCGGCGACAATCTGCGCCATTTCAGCCTTGCGTTTCTTGTCGGCCTTGCGGATATACTCGGGGCCTTCCTCTATCACAGCCTGATAATTACCTTTCAGGTATTCGATTTGCATGATATACGACGGCACCACGCTGGCATAGTCCTTATGACTGCGCAGGCGACGGAAGTTGTCCAAGGCCTCGTTGTAGCGTTCCTTGACATACTGGATGTGGGCGTAATAATAGCGTGCCGAGTCCTTGTATTTGCCTTCGTTCATCATCAGTCCGTGGAACAGCGGCATGGCCTTGTCCAACTCGCTGGACTGGAAATAGGCATAGCCCATGTTGAACTGCATCTGCTGCGCCTCATCGGCGGTAAGCGAGGTGGCATCCGTCTTTTCGTATATGGCCAAGGCCTCCTTGTATTTCTTTTCCTTGAACAAGTTATTGGCATACAAGAAATTGGCATGTTTTGCCCATGTACTGCCTGGATTGTCGTTCACAAACTGGACGACTTTGGCAGGGCCGTCAGCCTGGCCAAGATAAAGCGAGCTGACCGCCTCATAATACTGAGCGTCGACGCAGCGCTGCGACTTGACATCGGTGACTTGGGCGCGGTATTGTGTGAAGGTGGAAAGTGCTGCGCCAAATTCCTGATTTTGGAACAACAGCACGCCTTCATTGAAGAGGGCTTCGGGATCGTAGTTTTCGATATGCTTTTGCGCTGATACGGAAAGGGTTAACAAAAACACCGCTGTCCATACCATGCCAAGTTTCCATCGTGATTTCATAGGTCAAAATTTTTGACGAAAATACAATATTCTCCTTTATGCTCGGCAGAAAAATTCAAAATTCGTGCCAAGCAACGGTATGAGAACGGAATTCTTATGGATTTATTTTGAGTTAACGCTGAGACTTCACTACCTTTTGCACACTGAACGAACCTCCGTCCTTCAAAATGCGAAGCAAATAGACACCCGCAGGCAGGTCGGCAAGCGAGATTTCAGCATATTCACTCTGTTCAACCTCATGGGTCAACACACGCTGGCCCAAGGTATTGAACAGCTCTACACGTTGCATATCTTGACCTTCCACGACCATCTTATCAGTGGTCGGATTGGGATGCACGGCAAGGCGCTCATCACATTGCGGGCTATCAAATTGATGGTCCTCAATGGCATCTGCAAAGAAATGAACGTGGAACGTCAGCTGGTTGCCGTTTTCATGGATGTTGGTAATCTCGAAGCTTTCTTCGGGCGTGCCATCGTTAAGATAAGGATGCGGATTGGTGTTGGGGCCAAATGCAGTGCGACCTGTAGCGTAGCTGAAATGCGCGCGGTTCAGGTTACCATTTTGGATGTCGCTGTTGCTACCTGGACGGAAAATCCAATACTGATGCGTTACAGTGTCATTGTCGAAGAAACCATTGGCGAACATTCCGGAATAATCGAGCGGGATGGCATCGTCCCAACGCGCCACGATAAGCCCTGTGCCAGGAATGCTTTCTTCAAAAAGGTCTTGTTTGTTACGATACTCCAGCACATACCATTGGGTACTGTCGATGGTTGATTTGATGTAATAACAGTTCTGCGACTGACTTGAGCCAACGCTTTTCAATGTGTAGTCGCCGTCTTCGGTGATTTCTATGGGGTCGTCCGACACATGAAGGATCTTGTTCTTATAAATGGCAGCCGTATGATTCGGCCCATAATTGTAGCACATCATATCCCAAGAACCCGCAGGTGACACATCGGTATAATTATAATAATGGTAAAGGTCGGGAAGGTTCAGCGAATGCCCCATCTCGTGTCTGAACACATGGGCAGAGAAATATTGAGGAGCACCTTCAAACTCAAGATTGAACGTGTTGGGCTTGATTCCATTGACTACAACAGGATGGTCGATGGAGTCGTGAGGGAAATACTCCATGTGAGGCCAAAGTATGGATGCCCATGCGCCAGTGCCTCCCTTAACAACGAAACTCACATTGTCGATAAAACCGTCGCCGTCACCATCAAGGACAACGTCATCGTCGACCAAATGAAGCGAATCCACATAACGGAA
>CADAPW010000267.1 GCA_902789915.1 uncultured Bacteroidia bacterium
TGCCAATATCTTTCTGAAAACGAAGAGTTATCAAATCTATTTGACTTTCAAACTTTAAGAAAGGATTTGGAGGAAGGTCTTTTCCTTGCCTCCAATGTGCCATCTAGCTATGGCTTAGGCAGTTCGGGGACCTTGGTGGCTGCTGTATATGATCGCTACGCTATACAGAAAAGCGATGATTACTTGCAACTGAAGACCCTCTTAGGCAAAATGGAGAGCCATTTCCACGGTAGCAGCTCCGGCATCGATCCACTGCAATGCTATCTGGGCCAACCATTCAAAATCACGCCAGAGGGTGTTGAGTTGCTTCCTGACGATTCCCTCAAAAAAGACATCCACATCTGCTTGATTGACACAAAGATAAAGAGCAACACCAAGCCTTTGGTTGAGCATTTCAAAGCACAGCGCGAGGATCCCGAGTTTTTGAATCGATTTCAGTCGGAGTATGTGCCTTGCGTGACCTCTTGTATCAATTCGATGATTGAAGGTGATAAAGAGTTGTTTTTCAAATCATTGAATCAGTTAACAAAAGGCCAATTGCAGTTCCTCCGCCCTATGATTACAGATAACACCTTGGATTTGTTTACCACCGATTTCGATTTCAACTTTGGCGTAAAGATTTCTGGCTCTGGTGGCGGCGGTTATGTGTTGGGGTTCACGGACAATATGGAAAAGGCAACCGATTTGCTCAAAGATTTTGAAGTGATTTGGCTGTAAATTTTTATTTTTGCGCCCCGAATGTCAGCCCTCAAAAACATAGAATCCTGGATAGAACGTACTTTGACAACGGTCATCGACTTTTTCTATCCGCCTTTCCGCAAGGTGATGAGCCTTGAGCTGTTCCGATATGCGGCTTGCGGTGGCTTGAACCTTGTTTTGGAGTGGGTGCTGTACTATGTTTTCTATCATTTCGTCTTCAAAGGTCAGGTCTTCGACCTCGGCTTCATCGCCTTCACGCCCCATATCGCCGCCTTCGTGTTCAAGTTTCCCATCACCTTCCTGACGGGTTTCTGGATGGCACGCCATATCAGTTTCTCGGGGTCTACTTTGCGAGGTAGGACGCAGATTGTGAGGTATTTCCTTGTGACCGTGGGCAATATCCTCATTAACTACTTCGGCCTGAAACTTTTCGTCGAGGTGTTCCAATGGTGGCCGACCATTTCCTACGTCATCATCTCCGTTATCTGCGTGACGTTTAGCTACTTGACGAATAAGTTTTATTCGTTTAGAAAGGAGAAAAAAGCAGAATAATCGAAATAATATGTTGTTTGTTCAGAATAATTATTATTTTTGCAATTATTATTGGAATAATAATTATAGGAGTAATAAAATTACAATTTAATGAATAGCAATAAGATAGCAAATCCTTTTGTGATTGGAAAATACGTTTCCGAGGATTATTTCTGCGACAGGTCCGATGAAACCGTTTTCTTGAAAAAGCAAGTCGACAATGGAAGAAACACGGCAATTATCGCGCCTCGACGTTTGGGAAAAACGGGTCTGATCCATCATTTTTTTGCCCAACCCGACATTGCAAAGCGCTATCAAACCATTTTCATTGATATTTATGCCACCAACTCTCTTTCTGAATTTGTGTACCTCCTTGGAAATTCTATCTACAAGGAAATCAAACCCTTACACGAGAAATGGGCTGAAAGGTTTTTCGGGACCATTAAGTCGCTGCGGCCTGGGTTCAAGTTGGATGCCGCAACGGGCGAGCCTATATTCGACATCGGTTTAGGTAGCATCGAACACCCCCAAACCACCATAGATGAGATTTTTTCCTATCTGGAAGCCGCCGACAAACCCTGCATCGTGGCCATTGACGAGTTTCAGCAAATTACAAATTATCCCGAAAAAAATGTAGAAGCCTTGTTGCGGACGAAAATCCAACAATGCAAACAAACTTTGTTCATCTTTTCGGGTAGCCGCCGACATCTGATGAACCAAATGTTCAACTCGCCTTCAAAACCGTTCTATCAAAGCGTTATCACTACCGACCTAAAGCCATTAGACAAAGTTGTTTACACTGCCTTCGCCAAAAAACTGTTTGCTGATTACGGGAAAACCATTTCTGAAGAACTTCTCAAACAAGTTTATGACGATTACGAAGGAGTGACTTGGTATATGCAAATGATTATGAATCCGAGAAAGGGGATAACTGCAAGTTGGAATCCTACCCGATAGCTTTGAAGAACGTCATTCAGACCCAGGAATCGAGTTACAAAGATACCTTGTCGAATATCTCCGCCAAGCAGAAACCCGTATTGTTTGCCATAGTCAAAGAAAGGGAAGCCACCAATGTGACTTCGGCTAAATTTTTGAAGGACAACGGCTTGTCTTCTTCAAGTTCAGTGCAGTCAGCACTGAAGGGTTTATTGGAAAAAGACATTATTACCCGCACTGAGAATGGGTACCGAGTGTATGATTATTTCTTTGCCGAATGGCTGGTATGGAATTATTGATCATCCAATCTGACTCCAATCAAACGTCTGCGCAAACAACTCCTTGTAATGCTCACGAAGCATCCTGTTTTGGGGCTTAGCGAGCTTTGGGTCATCGGACAAAAGCTTGATGGCGGCCTCGCGGACTTGCGGGATTAATGGACCGTCTTTTTGAAGGTCGCCGATGAGCATTTCAATTTGCCCGGACTGCCGTGTGCCACCTGTTTCGCCAGGACCGCGCAACTCCAAATCAACCTCAGCGATTTCAAAGCCGTCGTTGGTGCTGCACATAGTCTTCATGCGGGTCTTGCCATCGGGGGTGAGCTTGTGGTCGGTGACGAGGATGCAATAGGATTGGTCAGCACCACGACCCACCCGACCTCTTAACTGGTGCAACTGCGACAAACCGAAACGGTTAGCATTCTCGATAATCATCACCGTGGCGTTGGGGATGTTGACGCCCACCTCGATGACCGTTGTGGCCACCATGATTTGCGCATTCCTATTAATAAAGCGCTGCATCTCGAAGTCCTTGTCCTCGGCAGTCAACCGACCGTGGCAGACGCAGAGTTTGTACTGCGGCTCGGGAAAGTCGTGCAGCAAGGCCTCATAACCCTCCTGAAGCGCAATCATATCGGTGTTTTCCGACTCCTTGATGCAGGGATAGACCACATAAATCTGTCGCCCAAGTGCAATCTGCTGCTTCATGAACATCATGATGCGGTAGCGGTCGTCGCTATAGACGTGATAGGTCTGCACAGGCTTTCTTCCAGGAGGCAACTCGTCTATCTTGGAGACATCGAGGTCGCCGTATTGTGTCATGGCAAGGGTGCGCGGGATGGGTGTAGCGGTCATCACCAAGGTGTGCGGAGGAATCTCTGTCTTTTCGTAGAATTTCGCCCTTTGCTCCACACCAAAACGGTGTTGCTCGTCGATGATAGCCAAGCCCAAGTTCTTGAACACCACCTTGCTTTCAATCAGCGCGTGGGTGCCGACCACGATTTGCATGGTGCCATCGGACAAGCCTGCATAAATCTTCCTCCGCTCCGCGATTTTGGTGGAACCCGTCAGCAGGGCGAAGTTGACGTTCATGTCCATCAGTTGCTCCTGAAGTGTGGCAAAATGCTGTGTAGCCAAGATTTCGGTAGGCGCCATCAGGCAGGCTTGGAAGCCGTTGTCCAAGGCCAGGAGCATCACCATGAGAGCAACGATGGTCTTGCCGCTGCCTACATCGCCTTGCAGCAGGCGGTTCATCTGGTGCCCTGAACCCAAGTCCTTTCGTATTTCCTTGATGACGCG
>CADAPW010000268.1 GCA_902789915.1 uncultured Bacteroidia bacterium
CTGGGCCGACTTCCAGAAGTTCATCATGGGTGAGGTGCGTTACAACTCGCTCGTGAAGACCTTCCCCGAGGAAGCCAAGGAACTGTTCGCCAAGACCGAACAATTCGCCAAGCTGAGATACGAAGGGTATAAGAAGCTGGCTGAAGAGAAGTAAGATTTCCTGATTCTAACGAAAACAGCGCATCCCTTGCGGGGTGCGCTGTTTTTTTGATTATGATTTATACGAATTTCATTTGATTTCGTATGTGTTAATGGTACCAATAGCCTCTTCCAGCACCATCTTAATCATCATGCCGTCGGAAAGGCGGTAGGTGAGTTCCACGGAGGAATATCCGCCTCTCGGCACCTTGCCCTTGGCTTTGATGAGGACGTTGCGGAAGCCTTTGTCTTCGGTCACGGTGAGGTCGGCGTTGTTGTCCTCGGCGGCTTGCTCCCAGTTGCCCGAAAGGCAGTTCAAAAGCGTGGAGCGTTGTAGCCCGACCATTTTTACCTTGTTGGCATCGAGGTCGGCTTTCTTGCCGTCCATGTTGATTTTCACTTGGTTGCCTTCGATGATGAAATACTCGCCTTCAGGTTCGCTATAAATCATGGAAAGGTGGTCGTTGCCGTCAAAGACGAGGTGGCCGGCTTTTTCGGTGGTCTTGCCCGAAATTTTCAGTAGTTTGGTTTGGGTGAATTCGGTGTCGAAAATCTGTTGTGCGAAGGCTGAAACGGAGAACAGCATCGCGATAATAATCAAGGTAATGTGTTTCATTTTGGTAGGTTGTCTAAATAAGTGACTACATCGTTAACGGTTTCAAATTTGGCCAATGCCTGGTCGGGGATGGTGATGCCGTAGTCGTCTTCAAGACGCATAAGCAACTGCAGGATGTCGACGGAATCGGCACCGAGGTCGCGTTTGATTTGGGCATCCAGTGTGACCCGCTCTGGGTCGATACGCAACTGCCGCGCAAGGGTGGATTTTACAATTTCGTACATGATTGTTTGTATTTCAAGATTTCAAATTCATAAATTCAAAAATTCAAAATTCAAAATTCATAATTCATAATTCATCATTCCGCATTCATCATTCCACATTCATCATTCCACATTCATCATTCTGCATTCATCATTCCACATTCCTTCAATACTCATAGTGTTCATACTTCATAATAATTTCTTCCATCTTGGATGACAATGAACTGACTTCCATCTTGTAGGCTTGCTCGATGCATTTTTCCACCGCAGTGGCTTTGCTGGAGCCGTGGCCTTTCACCACCGTCTTGGAGGTGCCGAGGAGCACGCTGCCGCCGTAGTTTTGGTAGTTCATGAACTCCTTTTCTTCCATGAACATCCGTTTCATCAGCAGGGCACCCAGCTTATAGATCGGCCTCGAATAGATGTCCTTCTTCAGCTTCTTCAACAGCTCCAAGGCCGTGCCTTCGGTGGTCTTCACAAGCACATTGCCCGAGAAACCGTCGCACACCACCACGTCGTAGTTGCCCGAAAGCAGGTCGCGGCTCTCCATGTTGCCCACAAAATGGACTTCGGGTGTCTCACTTAACAAAATGTGTGCCTTTTGTCGAATTTCGTCGCCTTTTTCTGCCTCTTTTCCTACGTTGAGCATCGCAACACGCGGTTTTTCAATGCCATAGACTTTTTCCATGTAGAGGCTCGACATGATGGCGAATTGCCTCAGGTGTTCGGGTGTGACTTCCACATTAGCGCCGCTGTCGCAGATGCCGACGATGCCGCCGTCCATGGTGGGTAGGATGGGGCAGAAGGCGGGACGGATGACACCTTTCACACGACCGATGCGGGTCAAGGCAGCAGCGACAAGTGCTCCAGTGGAACCCGTGCTTACCATCGCGTTGATGTCGTCTTGGTCACGGAGCAGGCGCACTGCTTTGATCATCGAGCTTTCTTTCTTCAGGCGGATGACGTCGATGGGACGTTCGTCGCAGCCGATGACCTCGGGGGCATGGACGATTTCGAGGCGCGAGGCATCGTAGGTCTTGTTTTTCAGATAGTTTTGCAGTGTGGTCTCGTCGCCTGTGAGGATGAGGTACAGGTCAGGCATCTTGGCCATGGCAGCCAAAGCACCATCGACGTTGGCCTCTGGGCTGTGGTCGCCGCCGAAGCAGTCTATTATTATTTTGCAGTCTATTATTATTTTGATCATATTGTATATCTGTTGTTTGTGTTCCCCGAAGCTGCGCCGCGCTTGCATCGGATTAATAAAGTTTCGCCCTTCCAGGGCGTGGCTTAATTCCCATCTCTCAACTTCCAACTCTCAACTCTTAACTCTTAACTCTCAACTCTCAACTCCTAACTGTTTAACATAACTGCGATGCCGCTTAATCTTCTCCTCATCAAACCGTTTCCACTGGTTTTGTATCGCATAGTTATCCTCCAGGTTCATATTGGTTTCGGCATATTTGACGTTTTGGAGCATTTTCATCAACTCGGCTGAAATGATGATGCTCACGCCACGGTTGAGCCATTCTGGGTCGACGCCGATGAGACAGAGGTCGATGACATCGGGCTTT
>CADAPW010000269.1 GCA_902789915.1 uncultured Bacteroidia bacterium
CTGAAGCGATGGTTTTCGCCTGAGCAAATGAAGATTATGAAAGAAGCCGTTGAGGACCATCGGGCTTCGGCCAGCCACACTCCGCGCAACATCTATGGTAAGATAGTAGCCGAGGCCGACCGAGACCTGGAACCGATGAGCGTGTTTCGCCGCACCATCCAATTCGGACTTTCACACTATCCCGAGAAGACTCCCGAGGAGCATTGGCAGCGATTCATGGCCCACATGGACGAGAAATATTCAGCCCACGGCTACATCCGCCTGTGGATGCCCAATTCGCCTAACGAAGAAAAACTGAACGCCATACGCAGCCTGATTGCCCAACCGGCCGAGCTGCGCAAGATTTTCAACAAACTAATCGAGGAAGAGACGACCTGAGTCTGCTTACGTCATGAAATACGTGTAATAGATGAAAGCCAAAATGGCAATTACGACAATCATGACGACCGACTTGATGAGACAGCTCACCACCTTCTTCAACAGAATAACGGTGATGACAATCACTATCAGGGCGATGACATAAAAACTGTTTGATTCCATAATCTTTTAAATTTCGGCTGCAAAGTTAATAAAAAACGCCGATATACCAAACTATTCGCGCAATACTTAACTTTTGGCGCAATTCTCGCCGGCAATATACCCCATAGTCCAGGCTGCCTGCAGATTGAAGCCGCCCGTAACGGCATCAACATCGGTTACCTCTCCGGCAAAATACAGACCTGGGACATGCTTGCTCTGAAGTGTGTTGGAATTGATGGAAGCAAGCGAGACACCTCCGCACGTCACAAACTCATCGCGCCAACGGCTTTTACCCTCAACGGTATAGACATCGTTGGTAAATACTTCCATAAGGCGATTGATGCCCTTGCGTCCCAGTTCTCCCCACCGCTTCTCTGGTGGAAGACCTGCCTTTTGCAAAAGGTAAGACCACAAGCGCGAAGGAAGTCCGAAGGGATGCACATTGTCGAGTTGGCGTGCCGTATGCTGTGATGCAAGGGATTCTATCGACTGGACAACCGAATTGCAATTACTCTCGCCCACCCAATTGACGGCCACGCGGAAACGATAGTTGCGCTCGCTGGCCCAACGGGCAGCATAAGACGAAAGGCGAAGCACACACGGACCGCTCATGCCCCAATGCGTGATGAGTAGCGGACCTTCGCTACGCATACGTTCGCCCACTACCGACATCTGGGCATTAGCCACCACCGTCCCCATCAGGTCCCGAAATGCTGAATCATTTATATTAAATGTGAAAAGGGATGGAACGGGAGAAACGATTTCATGGCCCAGACGCTTCAGATAGTCGAACGATGATTGATGGGGATGACCGCCGGTAGTGATGACCACTCTTTGGGCAAGAATGGGTTCTGCGTGTCCCTCGAAATGCAGAAGCAACTGACCGTCCTGAGGGGTAATGTCGGCCAACGCATAGTTGGTCTTTACCTTCACTCCCAATCGGGAAGACTCCTTAAGAAGACAATCGATAATGCTCTGCGACGACTGTGACTGGGGAAACACGCATTCATCGTCCTGAGTGACCAGAGGGACTCCCCTGCTCTCGAACCACTCGTAGGTGTCGCGATAGTCGAAGGTCTTGAAAAGACGCTTCATCAGCTTGTCGCCTCGCGGATACACATTCTTCAGGTCCTTGACGACGGCAAATGAATTAGTAAGGTTGCAGCGACCACCACCGGTCACCGCAACCTTTGCAAGAGGATTCTTACCTTTTTCGTAAATGACGACTTCTGCCTCAGGATTCACTTCACATGCGCGAATAGCGGCAAAAAACCCGGCAGCACCGCCACCTATAATTGCTATCATTTATGCATTATTCGTAGCACTTCCAGATATTCTCCACGTAGTTCTTGTTCATGGGCTTGGTGAGCACGCTCACTAAGGCCACCACAACAAAACCGCCTACCATCGCAATGGCACCGCAGTTGATGGGCGAGATGGGATTGCCGATCAGCATGTTGATGACCGTAATACCCACGCCCCAGATGAAGCAGGCCCATACCGAGGCCGTGCTCACGCGCTTCCAGTAGAGGCCGAGCATGAACGGAGCCAGGAACGCACCGGCCAGGGCTCCCCAAGAGATACC
>CADAPW010000270.1 GCA_902789915.1 uncultured Bacteroidia bacterium
GCGTGACGGGATAGCACCGCGTTGACTTGTGGCGCGGCTTCACGGTTTCCCACATAAATAAGGACTGAGCCTATTCTCCTTTCCATTTGAATGTCCTCCGGATCAGATGATTATGATTCCCGCAGCGGCCTTGATGTCAACGCATTGTCTTCATCTCAGCGATAGTGCGGCTTGATTTGCGGCTGCAAAAGTACATAATTTTCCATAAACCTGCTTGTTTTTTTCAAATTTGTAGTATTTTTGTTGTGGAATAATCACTTAAAGAGAACATTTATGAAAAACATGGTATCATTATTAATTATGCTTCTTTCCTGTATGACAGCATTTGCCGATATTGATATTACTTCAGGGAATAGTAGTTTTCTTGATGAAGAAACGACCGCTATTGTTGTATTTGACTATAATGAAGCGACCTGGGGAGAAGAAGCATATTATGAACAATGGTGTGGAGAGGATTTTGACAGACGGGTAAGAATAGGTTATGGATCATTTATTCTTGGTTTCAATAATGAAAGTTCAAAGTTAAAAATCAAACAAGAAGACGCTTCAGCCAAATACCGTATTACCATAAGAATAAATAAATTGGAAGAAAACAAAGGGGCCATTTTGAAAGGCGGAATGTGGGGGCGTTACTACATTAGTTGTTTTGGCTCTATTATCGTTGAGGAAATTGCCACTGGAGAGGTGGTTTGTACAGCTATCATAAAAGATGAAGAAGGTAATCAAGATTTAGTAATAGAAGATAGATTGGCAAAATGTTTTAATGCATTAGGCGAAGCTACTGCAAAAATGTAATTGCCATAAAACCTGCTAATATCTATCTCAAAATCAATACTCTACTTTATCTTGTTTCGTCTCCCAGGCACGGAAAGTCTTAAGGGCCTCGTTGCGGAGCAAAGGAATGAGCGGCACGGCGCGTTCTTCGGCATGCTGCTCTAACTCCTTGTAAATGAAGTCATCGGCGAAGTCGATAGCAGCAGCATCCTTTTTCGTGTTGCCGTAATAGATGAGCTTGATATGCGCCCAATAGATGGCGCCGAGGCACATGGGGCAAGGCTCACAAGAGGTGTATATAACGCAGTCCGAGAGATCGAAGGTGCCCAGTTTGCGGCAGGCCTGGCGGATGGTATTCACCTCGGCATGGGCGGTAGGGTCGTTGTCGCGGGTGACGCTGTTTGAGCTACCTGCAATGATTTCGCCATCTCTCACAATGACGGCCCCGAAGGGACCGCCGCCGTTTTTCACGCTTTCGTCGGCGAGGCGGATGGCCTCGCGCATAAAGGTTTTATCTTGTTCGGTGATGTTCATTGATTGTCTCGTCTATCCAACTGCAAAAATAACACATTTCTGCAAACTGATTTGGATATAATAAAAAAGTTATATATTTGCATTGATAAAACTAATACTAACGAGGAGGCTATGGTAGAGTTCAAGAAGATTCTCTAACCATCCTTTATCATCAATAAACACAAAGAACCCGCAAGATGACCTCTTGCGGGTTTTCTTTTTACTTCCTATACTTGGCCTCCAATTCCTCTCTGTACTTATCTGCAATCTGCCTAGCCAAAGCAATGCCATCACCCTGCGGTTCAGCACTGAAGGTGCCAAGACGCTCGCGCCACCACTGGCCTTCATATTTGCAGACGCGCTCATGGTAAACCTTTTCATCAAAAGGCTGGCCTGAATCGATGGCGGCATCCACGTCCTTGAAGAACTCCTTCCAGCGGTAGGCGTAGTATGTCGCAGTGAGACCTGCCCAGGCGCGACTGGCGTATTCATTGAGCAGAGCATCTTCCTCTCCCCAAGTGGTGATGATATTGCGGGCGTTGCTCTCGAAGTAGTCCTTGTCTTCTTCGGTAGTGCCGATGGCTCTCGCATCGCGGATCCAACGACCCACGAGGAAGGCACTCTCCGTGGCCAAGATGGCGTCAGTATCATCCAAGATTGAGGTCATAGTTTGCTCAATCTGATGCAAAGTTTCATAGTCGCCCTCGCGATAGGCCTTCACATAGTCGGCATAGAGGTCGCTGAAGTAGTTGCCCAGCAACTGCCTCGTGATGTTGACCACATCGAAGTGACGTGTGCGGGTGTTGCAGTCG
>CADAPW010000271.1 GCA_902789915.1 uncultured Bacteroidia bacterium
CCGATATACACGAAGCGGGCATATTGGTAGAGTTGGGAAAGGATGCCTATTGTATTAATGATTAATATCTTTGTCAGTCGGCCCTTCGACAAGCTCAGGGACCTTAGCTGGTCCGGCTCCAATTCGGAATAACATAGGCTGTCATGGAACATCGCCTTGATTTGTGCCACATGGCTGTCGGAGATGTCGTGCGGTGCGATGATAAGGCAATAATCCTCAGGCAAACGAGATGCAAATGTCAACCAAAGACGCTCGTCGGGAGGCCAGGTGCTGCCTGCAATGATGCATTTGCGACCCGCGATGAAACGCTCCACTTCGGGGAAAGGCTTGGCCTGCTCAGCGATGGCCGCCACACGGTCGAAACGCGTGTCGCCACACACCGTGACATTATCCATGCCATGCTGTTTAAGGCTCTCCGCCGTGGCTTGGTCTTGCACGAAGAAATGGTCCACTGTCTTCAGCTGTTTGCGGAACCAGCTGCCATACCAGTGGAAGAAATAGCTGTCGGGCTTGAGGATAAGGGCAATGTAGAACAGCGGAATGTTAGCCTCTTCCAAAGCCCTCATGTAGTTAAACCAAAACTCATACTTGATAAAAAAAGCAGCCACAAAATGATGGCGTTGCACCCATGCCTTGGCGTGGCTTGGCGTGTCGGCGGGCAGATAAAGGACTTCGTCAGCCAAGGGGTAATTCTTTCTCACCTCATACCCCGATGGGGAGAAGAAAGACAATAGAATCTTGAACTCAGGATGTGTTAGCTTTATGGCCTCGATGACAGGTCTGCCCTGCTCAAACTCACCCAATGACGCGGCATGGAACCAGATCCATTGCTCATTCGGCCTTTCGACAGGCTCAAGGGCCTTAGCCTCGCGTCCTTCCACCCACAGCCGTGCCTTGGCATTGCCAAATATGGCCGCCACTCGCACACCGAGCGAATAAAGACAGACGCCTATGGTATAGAAAACACGCACTCCTATTAATTATAATAGTAGTTCTCGGGTTGGCGCCGATAAGTCGGAATGTTCCAGCTGACGCGAATGCCGTAGTAGAAGTCGTTGTAATGCGGCTTGTGGTATTGGCTGTTATACTTGGGATCCTTGGGATTGGTGGTTCCCACAGGCTCCATCACACCCGTCTCGGGATTGGTGAACACGCGGAAGTCGTAGTCACGGAGGTCGCGCGTGCGGGCGTATGTCACCTCAAGCGCCACGGAGAAATTCAACAGACGATTGTCGCTGAAGTAAAGGTAACCTGTCTCAATATGGAAGGCCGGGCCGCCACGCATTCGGTCGTAGCCATATTGGTAGTCGCCTTCCACCACGTAAGGCGTATTGAGCATCGTCTCCTGAAAATCCGTTCGGATGCGGTTGCGGAGATAGCCGATACCAGCCTGAACAAAAAAACCACTATTGGGGTTGGGGCGGAAAGGGAAAAGCTTACCCACCTCGGCCTGGATGAAGAGACCCCGCTGGTCGACAGCAAGCTCCGTCATGCTGCCGCTACCGCCAACAATTTCGCCATCCACCGTGGTGATGCCCTCTCCAAAAATAGAGACACGGTCGCCTTTGACCTTGTTGCCGAAGAGGAAGTTGGCATTGGCCGTAAACATCCAATTGGAGGCCGTCTTGTAGACGAAGCTGCCGCCCAGATTGTGCGAGATGCCATAAAGGTCTCTCGTGTCAAAGGCTGGCAACTCAAACGCATAGGTCACCTGAAACATGGCGACGGGGATGGGGTCCTTCGTGATGTCTTTCGCAGACTGTGCCGAAATTTGACACATAACACCCAACAAAAGTAGCGGTAGTATAACTTTGCGCATAACAATTCGTTTTTTATTGAACGAGCAAATGACGGTTTTAGTATTGCGCCGCAAAAATACGTATTTTTGCACGCAATTTATTGAGAAATGCTGGAAAACAAATCATTCGACAAGCTCACAAACTATAACGAGTCCGTCCTTCCCAACGGCATTAGGCTGATACATAAGGAAAAGCAAGGTGAAATCGCCCACTTGATATTGATGGTCGAAACGGGTACGCGCGATGAATTGGCGCACGAAAACGGCCTTGCCCACTTCGTGGAGCACACCATCTTCAAA
>CADAPW010000272.1 GCA_902789915.1 uncultured Bacteroidia bacterium
TGCCCACCGACTTCAGCGCCCGTATCGCCCGTAACACCCAGATCTACATCCAGGAAGAGACCAACGTCTGCCGCGTCGTCGACCCATGGGCGGGTTCCTACTATGTGGAGAGCCTCACCCGCGACCTTTACGAGCGCGCCTGGGGCCACATCCAAGAGGTGGAAGCCATGGGTGGCATGGCCAAGGCCATCGAGACGGGTCTGCCGAAGATGCGTATCGAAGAGGCCGCTGCCCGCAAGCAGGCCAAGATCGACTCGGGCCGCGAGACCATCGTCGGTATCAACAAGTACCGCCTCGACCACGAAGACCCCATCGAGACCTTGGAAGTCGACAACACCGCTGTGCGTGAGTCGCAGATCCCAACCGCAACGAGGCCGACGTGCAGCGTTGCCTCGAGGCCATCACTCACTGTGCCGCCACGGGCGAGGGCAACCTCCTGGCCTTGGCCGTCGAAGCCGCCAAGTGCCGTGCTTCATTGGGTGAGATTTCGATGGCTTGCGAAAAGGTCGCTGGTCGTTACAAAGCAGTAATCCGTTCAATCTCTGGAGTATATTCTATGGAAACGAAAAACGATGCAAGATTCGAGGAAGCCTGCCGCAAGGCCGACGAGTTCGCCAAGATGGAAGGCCGTCGTCCGCGTATCATGATTGCCAAGATGGGTCAGGACGGTCACGACCGTGGCGCCAAGGTGGTGGCCACGGGTTATGCCGACATCGGATTCGACGTCGACATGGGTCCCTTGTTCCAGACGCCCGCCGAGGCTGCCAAGCAGGCCGTGGAGAACGATGTCCACATCCTAGGCGTGAGTTCGCTGGCTGCCGGTCACAAGACCCTGGTGCCTCAGGTCATCGAGGAGCTTGAAAAGCTCGGTCGTCCCGACATCATGGTCACCGTGGGTGGCGTGATTCCCGCGCAGGACTACCAGTTCCTCTACGACGCCGGTGCCGTGGCCATCTTTGGTCCCGGCACGGTCATCAGCGATTCGGCTATCAAGATGCTGGATCTGCTGATTGCAGCACGGAAACAATAATCGATTGTTAATAATGATTGTAGAGACGTAGCGCGCTACGTCTCTACATGTTTAAACAAAAAATACGATAGATGTCTGGATTTATCTCTGCTTTACTCAAGCAACGGAAGGAAGCCAAA
Organism: uncultured Bacteroidia bacterium; assembly: GCA_902789915.1. GTDB lineage: Bacteria > Bacteroidota > Bacteroidia > Bacteroidales > F082 > Limimorpha. The sequence goes on from CADAPW010000272.1 coordinate 1,150, forward strand.
AAGGCTGAACCTAAGAGCAACGGAAGGCTCAAGGAAATAATCAACATCGTGAACAAGTACAACTACGATGACGGCATCACACCCGAAATCGTAGTGAATATCTTGCAGGACTTAGGACCCACTTTTGTGAAACTCGGGCAAATCGCCTCCCAGCAGTCTGACTACATGCCTGCTGAGTATTGCGAAGCACTTGCGAAATTACGTTCGAATGTGGCCCCCATGGACCTTGAAACCGTCCACGCCCAAATCGAGAAGTATCTGGGCAAACCTACGAACGAAATTTTCTCTTCCTTTAATGAAAAAGCCTTAGGTGCCGCTTCCGTCGCGCAGGTGCATAAGGCGACACTGCTCGATGGCACCGTTGTGGCCGTTAAAGTCCGTCGTCCAGGTGTCGTTGAGACCGTCGCACGCGACTTTGCGCTCCTTGAAAAAGTCCTTGACAAATTCGTCAAAGGGAATGTAGGCGGAATCGACATCAAGGGTATGATTATGGAACTCGAGAAAACCTCGAAGATCGAACTCGACTTCACCAACGAGGCCAACTATCTCGACCGTTTCTATAACAACAACCTTGGACGCGAGAAGGTTATCTGCCCCAAATGCTACCGCGAGCTCACCTGTGAGGCCATCCTCACCGAGGACTTCGTCACAGGCAACGAGGTCAGCGATACCAAATTCCTCGACACCCTCAGCGAAGACGAACGCGAACGCCTCGCCGCACTTATTGCCGACAACTTCTCCACACAGGTCCTTGTCGATGGCTTCTATCATGCCGACCCGCATTCAGGCAACGTATTCATCAAGGAACCTACTCCTGGCGAGCAGGTCAGCGAACCCGTAGTGGCCGAACCCAAGACCGAGGCCGTGGAAGGTGAAGAGAAGCCTGCCGAGGAGAAGAAAATCCCGTTGCCTGAACACAGCATCGAGTGGATTGACTTTGGCATGATGGGCACGCTTACCCAGAAGCAGCGTCAGACACTCATCGACATCGTCACCAACGTGGTGATGAAGGATGCCTACAACCTGAAACGCATCCTGATGACCATCGCACATCCAGAGGGCGAAGTCAATCACGGCGAGATACTTGGGCTTTGTGAGGACATGTGCAACCAGTTCTCTGGGACGGATTTCGGCGACTTTGAACTGGGCGACCTCTTGAACACCGTTCTCGATGCGCTCCAAAAC
>CADAPW010000273.1 GCA_902789915.1 uncultured Bacteroidia bacterium
CATCTGGCTTATCACGGGTGGCGCCGCCATCAACGCTGAAGTGGAAAAGGTCTTCCGCCGCATCAAGTTCCCCTTCGTGGTGGGCTATGGCATGACCGAGGCCGGACCGCTCATCTGTTACGAGCACTGGTACAATGAAGTGATAGGCTGCTGTGGCTCTTGCGTCACCCGCAACGAGCTGAAAATCGACTCGCCCGACCCAGAGAATGTGGTGGGCGAGATCCTGTTCCGCGGCGAACACGTGATGATGGGCTATTACAAGAACGAAGAGGCCACCCGCGCCGCCATCGACGAAGAAGGCTGGCTGCATACCGGCGACCTCGGCACCATGAACAAGAAGGGCTTGCTGTTCATCAAGGGTCGTTCCAAGGCCATGATTCTCAGCTCCAACGGCCAAAACATCTATCCAGAGGAAATCGAAGACAAGATCAACAACCTGCCTGGTGTGGTTGAGTCGCTCGTGGTGGGTCGTCAAGGCAAGATTGTCGCCTTGGTCTATCCTGATGAGAAATACGACCTGCAAGACAAGAACATAGACGAGCTGATGAACGAGAACCTCGCCACATTGAACGCTATGCTACCTGCATACTCAAAGGTGTCTTCCATCGTCCTCGTTGACAAGGAGTTTGAGAAGACACCCAAGCGTAGTATCAGAAGATTCTTGTACTCGTAAAGCTTTACTCTTTCACCAATTTGATGGTGCGTGTACCGGTTTCACTTGAGATGCGGGCCACATAGACACCCTTGGCAAAAGTACTGAGGTCGATTTCGGCGCGTCCTTCGGAAACCAGTGCCGTCAGCATTTGCTTGCCCAGCATGTCAAACACGACGACCTTACCCTCGTTGGTATTGGCTTCCACGACGACCCTCCCCGAAGTGGGATTGGGGCTAATGGTGGCAATAAGGGCCAATTGCTCTTCGACACCGACACCCGGGTCGTTGCCTATCCACACCTCGTCGAAATACACGCCGTCGGCATTGTTCGACTTGCCCTTGAAAGCAACGTAATAGGTGGCCGAAACCTCGGGCAAGGCAAGGGTGATGGTTTCCCAATCGGGGCAAGCATCGGTGTAGTTTCCGAGCAGATGCCATTCGTCTTCCAAGGAAGTGGCGTACCATACCGACAGCTCGTCAACTCTTTGCTCCAGCATGGGTTGTCTGTGCTTGAAGGTAAGGATGGGGGTGGTGACGGCAGTAATGTCGAGCGGAGCAGAAACAAGCCTAGCCTCCTCGCCCAGCCAGATGAAGAACGCCGTGTTGTTGAGGATGAGATAGCCAGGGTCAATCACCCATCCGTCAATGCCAGAGATAATCTCGTTTTGCCAGCACAAGAAATCTTCCGAAGCCTCAAAGTCGTCGAAATAAGGCTCATAGTCCGTCACAGTGATCACATCGCAAAGGGTCATGAAGGAATTTGCAACGGCCCATCCCGAGACGTTGTCCTCGCCACAGTTGGCCCTGACGCTGAAGGTGTACTGTGTTTGAGGCATCAGTCCTTCCATCAGATAAGGCTGTTCGGTAACAGTTATTTCGTGACCATCCAAATCTATCGTCCAGCTTTCTTCGTTACCCGTGGTAGACCAGCTGAGCAAAGCGGAAAAAGCTGTAATTTCAGTGGCTTGCAGGCTTACGGGGCGGATACAGCTTACCGACGAGGCAATTTCGATATTGTCGACGAAGATATACATCCCACCAAGGCCACGTCCCAAGAAAGAAACTTGATAGGTGGCACTGAGGTTCTCCAACTCAAAAATCGCCTCATAGGTATTGTTATAGTCGCTCAAACTATAAGTACCCAAAATGTGCCAGTCATCACTTTCGGAAGAACGGTAGCAAGCTTCAAGCTCGTCATTCTCATAAAAGCCCATCATGGCGTACGAAAAGCTAAAAGTGGCAGATTCCACCACCGACATATCCAAAATGGGCGAAATCAGACGGGCTTCATCTCCATTATCATGATAGGTAAAAGACGCCAAAGTGCTTTCTGTACCAGCGAGTAAAGCCCAGCTGCCTCCATCCGTTTCCACGGTCCAGCAATCGAAACCATCGCCTTCAAATCCTCGATGTAAGGACTGCCGTCCGTGACCGTAACGGTACATTGCGCAAAAGAGGAAACGGCAAAGAATAGTGCTACCAAAGTAGCAAATAGTGCTTTTGAGAAGTAGTGTTTGTTTTTCATAGCGTTTTATCTTGATAATGAATGAATTATGATGCAAAGATAAAAAGATTTCCTTATTTCCAACGAAGTGTTTTTCCAAAATAATATTGCCCCTTCCCCACCGTGGCCTTGCCGTATTGGATGGCATTGGAGCGACATTGGTGGTAACAAGCCATGCACATTATGCAGTGGCCAAGCCATACAGGTTCCCCTTGTGGCATTTTGATGTTTTGCACGGGACAGACATCCATACAGCGTCCGCAAGAAGTGCATTTCTTTAAATCCACATAATACTTGCTATCGTCAGTGGCATATTTGTTGAAGCATCAAGAGGTCATCCGCCCTGTCAATTTTCAGTTGGGCGTTCTTTTCGGAATCGAGTTTGAAGCCCGCCATACCGATGTAAGTTTCAGGCATTTGCACACTGAAACAGGCCGACAAGTTCCAGCCTTTTGCTTCCACGGCCTTGCGAAAAACCTTCTCCGTGAGGCCGCAGTTGTCGCCGCAGGTGCAGGCAAAATAAATGTAAGGCTTCGATGTCGGCCCTTCGACAGGCTCAGGGACCTTAACTGTCAATTTCTTCACAAAATCAAGCACTAGTTTCGGTGGAGCCCAAGAATAAATGGGAAACACGAAGCCAAGCCTTTCGCCTTCGGCCAAAGTGTAGTCATAACGGCCTTCGCGAGCCGCTTCGGGGATAAAGGTTAAAGTGTCGTTGAGATCGTATTATTGCTGCAAATGTAGAGAAAACTCTGAAATAAAAGCAAGTTTATTGTACTTTTGCATCCGCAAAAACAAAAACTCAAATGCCCAAAGACTCGCTCAACCGTTCGATACTGAAGCTGGCGATACCCAACATCGTCAGCAACATCACCGTGCCGCTGCTGGGCTTTGTCGACATG
>CADAPW010000274.1 GCA_902789915.1 uncultured Bacteroidia bacterium
GATGTTCGAGGTGGAAAAGGAAATTTTGAAGAACGTTGCTGAGGAAGAGTCTTGTGTCATCGCCGGCCGTTCGGGTTTCTCCGTATTCAAGGACCATCCCAACCACCTCAGCATTCTGATTCAGGCTCCTTTGGAGCACCGTATCCAACGCATCATGCGCAAACAAAATCTGAGTCATGAGGAAGCAGAGAAAATCATCAAGAAGGTTGACGAGATGCGCGAGAATTACGTCAAGAAGTATACTGGCACCTCTCGCTACGACGCACGCAACTACGACTTGGTCATCTGCTCCGAAGGAAAGACCGAAGAAGAGGTAGCAGCACTCATTCTTCAGTATATCGGCTAAAGACAAAGAAAAAGGTCGACATTAAATAGACAAAAAGCAAAAGAAATAGTGTATTCTTTTGCTTTTTGCTTATTATTTCGTACCTTTGCAGTCTGATTTGCAACTAAAAAAAGGAATTATGAATAAAATCGTAAGGAAAGAGCAATTCTCAGAGAAAGTATTTCTGTTTGAAATTGAGGCTCCCCTAATTGCCAAAAGCCGCAAGGCCGGCAATTTTGTCATTGTACGCGTTGATCAGCGTGGAGAGCGTATGCCGTTGACCATTGCCGGTGCCGACATTGACAAGGGAACCATTACTTTGGTGGTCCAGATGGTGGGCCTGTCGTCCAAGAAGTTGTGTGCCCTGAATGTGGGTGAGTCTGTAGCCCCATCATACAGGCATTGAAAGCTGCTGGCAACCGTGTACTGTCAGTGATGGCAGGACGCAGCAAAGACCTGATTATATTAGAAGACAAGGTTCGCGAGTCTTCCGATGAAGTCATCATCATGACAGACGACGGATCGTATGGTGAGAAAGGCGTTGTCACTGTTGGTATAGAGAAGTTTATCGAGCAGGAGCCCCATGTGAACAAGGTGTTTGCCATTGGCCCTCCCATCATGATGAAGTTCTCCAACCTGACCGCCCAGAAGCACGGCATTCCCTGTGAAGTATCGTTGAATACCATCATGGTCGACGGTACAGGCATGTGTGGTGCCTGCCGACTGACCATTGGCGGCAAGACAAAGTTTGTCTGCATCGACGGTCCAGAGTTCGATGGTGCCTTGGTTGACTGGGACGAGATGTTCAAGCGCATGAACACTTTCAAGCGCGAGGAACAGGAAGAACTGGCTCACTACGAAGAGCACCTAGGTTCCCTCGAAAACACCGATAGCAAAGGAACATCCAAGAATGCCGACATCGTCATGGACAACGACCCCACCAACGATACCATCGACGTTCTCACTGACCGCAATGCAGCTTGGCGCGACGAACTCCGCAGAAGCATGAAACCGAAGGAACGCACTGCCATTGAGCGTGTTGTGATGCCTGAGCTCGATCCCGTCTATCGTGCCACTACCCGTACGGAGGAAGTCAACATTGGACTTACCAAGGAGATGGCAATGACTGAGGCCAAGCGTTGTCTTGACTGTGCTAAACCAACTTGTGTCGAAGGATGTCCTGTCAATATTAATATACCGTCATTCATCAAGAATATCGAGCGCGGTCAGTTCCTGGCAGCAGCCAAGGTACTGAAGACTACTTCTGCCCTACCCGCTGTCTGCGGTCGTGTCTGCCCTCAGGAAAAACAGTGCGAGAGCAAGTGTATCCACCTGAAGATGAACGAACCGGCTGTAGCCATCGGCTATCTAGAGCGCTTTGCTGCTGATTACGAGCGCGAGTCAGGCAACATCTCATTGCCTGAGATTGCTCCATCCAATGGCATCAAGGTGGCCGTCGTGGGATCAGGTCCTGCTGGCCTCAGCTTCGCCGGCGACATGGTGAAGAAAGGCTACGACGTCTATGTATTCGAGGCGCTGCATGAGATTGGCGGCGTGCTGAAATACGGCATTCCCGAGTTCCGCCTGCCCAACAAGATTGTGGACGTGGAGATCGAGAACCTGGCCAAGATGGGGGTACACTTCCAGACCGACGTCATTGTAGGCAAGACCATTAGTGTAGAACAGTTGGAGAAACAGGGTTTCCGAGGCATCTTCGTCGGCTCAGGTGCCGGTCTTCCCAACTTCATGGGCATTCCTGGCGAAAACGCCATCAATATCATGTCCAGCAACGAGTATCTGACACGCGTCAACCTGATGGATGCCGCTAACCCTTCTACCGACACACCTATCAACCTAGGCAAGAACGTCCTAGTCGTAGGTGGTGGAAATACCGCTATGGACTCATGCCGCACAGCCAAGCGTCTGGGTGGCAACGTTACCTTGGTCTATCGCCGTTCAGAGCAGGAGATGCCAGCCCGTCTTGAGGAGGTGAAGCATGCCAAGGAAGAGGGCATCAAATTCCTCACACTCCACAACCCCATCGAGTATTTGGCTGACGAGAACGGTGCTGTCCGTGCTGCTGTACTACAGGTAATGGAGCTCGGCGAGCCCGATGCCTCAGGGCGTCGCAGTCCAGTACCCATTGAAGGCAAGACCGTTACACTCGATGTTGACCAGGTCATCGTAGCCGTTGGCGTATCACCCAACCCACTGGTTCCCAAGAGCATTGAGGGTTTGGAACTGGGTCGCAAGAACACCATCGTCGTCAACGAGGGCATGCAGTCGGCTCGCAGCGAGATTTTTGCAGGC
>CADAPW010000275.1 GCA_902789915.1 uncultured Bacteroidia bacterium
ATGAACCGACGGAGCAGCGAGAGCAGAGCCAAACGGCTTGCCGCTTGAGCTATGCCGAGTCGCGACGGAGGAAGGCCGATAGGCCAAGGGCGACGTGAAAAGCTGCCCAATACATCCAGAACATTCAGATGAGGGCGAAGATCATGAAGATTCGAGCCCCCTTTACGCAAGGGGGCGGCTTACGCAGGGGTTGCGGCATCGCTGCCTAACTAATTAAGAAAATTTATATATCATAGATATATCCCGAAAACCAAAGAAAAATAATGCGAAAATAATTTGCGAGATTGAAATAAAGTGCTTATCTTTGCCACCGCTTACAACGTCATAGCGGTGTGACCGCTCGAACAGCCACGCGTCAAGTTGGCTAACAAGTCTTACAGCCAACAGCGGCGAGTGTAAAGAGACAGCACTTTATTGGAATTAAGTCTTAGCGACTACCATTGAGCGTAACGTCTCTGCTATTCGAGCAGCTATGATGTTGTAAGCAGCGCAAAATGGCAGTCGCTTTCCTTTGCCTACAACTTAATTCTATTTCAATCATGGGTAAGCAAAAGAAAATCGTGGAGGTTCCTGTAACCTCGAAAGAAGAACGTGAAGAGTTGCAAACGATTCGCATGACGTTTGTGTGTCTGCTGATGATGATTGTCAACGGCGGTCAAGATGAAGTTGTGAACTTCCTCAAAGACAAGGATGCCAAGGCAATCAAGGAGTATGCCGAGATTTGGGACAGATGCGCCAAAGACCCAGTAGGTGCAGTCTTTCAGCGTCCGGCATTTGAGTTATTAGCGAACATTAAGGAAACAGTAAAGGAGTGAAGCAATGAAAGCGTTCTTTGAAATTATGATGGCAGACTACCGAAGCGAGGGTTTCAGTCGTGCCGATTGGGTGAAGTATGGGATAATCGCTCCTATCGTTTTAATCTTGATTTGTGGTTTGTGCTATGGATAATGTAGTAAGGCAGCGGAGAGAAGAACCGCAGCACGACAAAATCTACATCGTGCAAACTGAGTATGGTTACATGTTCAACATTAAGCAACGACCATCATGAGTGAAGTTTGGAAAGACATCGAAGGCTACGATGGTGCTTACCAAGTGAGCAACATGGGACGGGTGAAGTCAGTCGCAAGGCTGACCACCCGACTTAACCAATACGGAGTGCATGAGTATTGCATACCCGAAAAGGTGTTGCGTCAGCGAATGGGCACAAGCGGCTACCTCTGCGTGAACCTACACCATGACGGCAAGCAGGTAACGGAAATGATACACCGACTTGTGGCACTCCACTTTTGCAAAGGCTATGCCGACGGCATGACCGTGAACCACATCGACGAGGTGAAGACCAACAACCGAGCCGACAATCTGGAATGGGTGACGCAAAAGGAGAACAACAACCACGGCACAGGCATTGCACGAAGAAAGAAACACCCGAAAGAGGTGGTGCAAATGTCGCTGACGGGTGAAGTTATCCGCACGTTCCCATCATTGAAAGAAGCGGCAAAGGCTGTTAATCGAGACCCAACGCGAATAGGACACTGTTGTCATGGTCGCAAAAAGACGGCAGCAGGCTTCAAATGGAAATTTATAAACCCAATAAACAAGGAACTATGACAGTAGAAGAAATCAAGGCCAAACACCAGCCTCGCCAACTGGAGAACCAAGTGGAGTTCGACGCTATCATGTCGGACATCAATCAGCAGCAGGGTGAACTGAACCGCCCGCTCATCGACCGCAAGATGGAAATTGTGAAGCAGCGCGAACTGCTCAACATTCAGAAGCAGGCCATCAATCAGCAGTTGTCGGCATTGTCGGCAGAGTATCAGGACATCAAGGCAAAGGCAAAGGCTATCAATCGCCCGTTGCACGACCTCAAACACGAATGGATTACGCTCAATCCCCGTGAACGTTTCATTAAACCGAAAGAGGACAATGTTTGAAAAAGTGAATCCCTGCCACCCTGACAAAGTGGCTGACCGCATCGCCGGTGCAATCGTAGATTTAGCCTACACTAAGAACAAGAACCGATGGAGCAATGAGAGCAGT
>CADAPW010000276.1 GCA_902789915.1 uncultured Bacteroidia bacterium
GCTGAGCTGAAAGAACTGCCGTTTCACCTGCTTGGAGATGATGAAGGCCAAGGTGGTCTTGCCCACGCCGGGCGGTCCCCAGAAAATCATGGAAGGCACGCGTCCCGTCTCGATGGCACGGCGCAACACGGCGTGTTCGCCGATGATGTGCTTTTGGCCGATGTAGTCGTCGAGCGACGTGGGGCGCAGGCGTTCCGCTAATGGAATGGTGGATTGCATTGATAGTTTTTGCGGCAAAGATACGATTATTTTTGGTTATTTGCTCTCATTTTAGAAAAATTTACGGATTCAACTCCACGATTTTGGCAAAATTTGCGGATTACATTCCACGATTTTGGAAAAATTTGTGGATTACATTCCAGAATTTTGTATTTTTGCAGCGATAAAAACATAAGCTATGATACAACGTGTATTGAAAGAACAGATTAAAGACCAGATATTTACGGGAAAAGCCATTATCCTGTTGGGAAGCCGTCAGACGGGTAAGACCTCCCTGTTGACGGACGTCTTCCCTTCTGAAAAAGGTGTGCTTTGGCTTTCAGGCGATGACGTGGACGTACAAAGCATGATGGAAACAATGACCGCGCAACGGATGAGAACGTTGTTGGGCGACAGAAAAATCGTGGTTATTGACGAAGCGCAACGCATCAAGGACATTGGGCTTCGCATGAAAGCTGTCACTGACCAGATGAAGGATGTGCAACTGATTGCCACGGGCAGTTCGGCTTTCGAGCTGTCCAACCGGCTGAACGAGCCGCTCACCGGCCGCAAATGGGAATATCAACTCTACCCGCTCTCGTTTGGCGAAATGGTGGCTCACCACGGCCTGCTCACCGAAAAACGCCTCCTCACACATAGGCTGGTTTATGGCTATTACCCCGAAGTAGTAACCTCCATCGGTAAAGAACGCGACGTGCTGAAAATGCTGTCTGACAGCTATATGTACAAAGATGTGTTGGCCTTGGGAAGCATCAAGAAAAGCGACAAACTACAGACCTTGCTCCAAGCCATCGCCTTTCAGGTGGGCGACCAAGTGAGTTATTCGGAACTGGCATCCACTGTGGGCATCGACGTAAAGACCGTGGAGTCATATATCGATGTCTTGGAGAAATGCTACATCATTTTCCGCCTGCCCTCGTTAAGCCGCAACCTTCGCAACGAGTTGAAAAACAACCGAAAAATATACTTCTACGACAACGGCATCCGCAATGCCTTGATTTCCAACTTCTCACCTATAGAGCTACGCACCGACAGCGGCGCATTGTGGGAGAATTTCGCCATCAGCGAAAGAATCAAGTTCACGAGCTACGGTCACTTGTGGTGCAACCGTTATTTTTGGCGTACCCACGAACAAAAAGAAATAGACTATGTGGAAGATCGCGATGGCCAGCTTTCCGCGTTTGAATTCAAGTACAACCCAAAGAAAAAGGTGGTCGTGCCAAAGCATTTCGCTGAGGCCTATCCTACCGCAACATTCAAGGTGATTACGCCAGACAATTTTGAGGAGTTTGTGCTGAACGGTTGATGGCTGCAAGTATACGACCTTTTTCTAACTATTACAATAATCTTTGTTTTTTTTGTAACTTTGCAAGTCAAATTAACTTTAAAAAATGAAAACCGCAAAAGCAACCCTACTCTTCATCGTCCTGCTAGCCACTTACGGTGTGACACAGGCCTGCACCAACTTCCTGATTACCAAAGGCGCCAGCGTGGATGGCTCCAACATGATCAGCTACTGCGCCGACTCGCACATCCGCTATGGCGAACTCTACTTCACCCCTGCCGCCGACTGGCCAGCGGGCAGCATGCGCGTGTGCTACGACCGTGGCACCAACGCGCCACGTGGCAGCGTGCCGCAGCCTGCGCACACCTACCAAGTGGTAGGCTATATCAACGAGAACCAAGTGGCCCTCGGTGAGACCACCTTCGGCGGTCGCGAGGAGCTGATGGACCCGACGGGCATCGTGGATTACGGCAGTCTCATGTTCATCGCCTTGGAGCGCAGTACCTCTGCCCGAGAAGCCATTAAA
>CADAPW010000277.1 GCA_902789915.1 uncultured Bacteroidia bacterium
CGCCTTCTATAACGACGCACTCGGCGTGTGGGAGAAATATGTGACCGAATATTTCGGCTACGACAAGGTGCTGCCCATGAACTCGGGCGCCGAAGCCGACGAAACGGGCCTGAAGCTCGCCCGTCGTTGGGGTGTCGTCAAGAAGGGTATCCCGAACGACAAGGTGAAGATCGTGTGCTGCGAAGGCAACTTCCACGGCCGCACCATCACCATCATCACCATGAGTAACGACCCCGAGAGCTACGCCAACTACGGTCCTATGACTCCTGGTTTCATCCGTATCCCTTACAACGACCCCGACGCATTGGAGCAAGTGCTGGCTAAAGAAGGTAAGGAAATCGCTGGTTTCCTGCTGGAGCCTATCCAAGGTGAGGCTGGTGTCTATGTGCCGGATGATGGTTACCTGAAGAAGTGCTACGACATCTGCAAGAAGTACAACGTGCTGTTCATGGCCGACGAGGTGCAGTGCGGTATCGCCCGTACGGGTAAGATGCTGGCTTGCGACCACGAAGGCGTGCGCCCCGACATCCTCATCCTAGGCAAGGCCCTCGGTGGCGGTGTGGTGCCGGTGAGCTGCGTCTTGGCCGACGACGACATCATGCTGAACATCAAGCCCGGTGAGCACGGTTCTACCTTCGGCGGCAACCCGATTGCTGCCCGCGTGTCCATCGCCGCCCTTGAAGTCATCAAGGAAGAGCACCTGATGGAGAACGCCGAGCGTCTTGGTAAGATCTTCCGCGAGGAAATCGGCAAGATCAAGAGTCCGATGATTGAGAAAGTCCGTGGTAAGGGCTTGCTTAACGCCGTGATCATCAAACCCAAAGACGGTAAGGAAGCTTGGGATGTTTGCCTCAAGATGCGTGACCTCGGCCTGCTGGCCAAGCCCACCCATCAGCACATCATCCGCTTCGCTCCGCCCTTGGTCATTACCGAGGCCGAACTCCGCGAAGCCATCGAAATCATCAAGAAGGCCATCGCCTCGTTCGAATGATGAAACGAATGAAAAAGCCCACCAAACGATGGGCTTTTTCATTTGATGGCTATCTCCTTAAAGATGGCCTCGACGGCCTCTTCGTATTCCTTCAACGCATTAATCTTCTTGATTTTCCGCCAAACCACCTGCGGCTCTTCAAAACTGTTCATCAGATAAGACCACAACTCTTTCATTCGCCCCAACACCTTCGGGCTGCCACCTGCATGGTGCAGGCGGTCTTCATACAGGTCGAGGACGTAGTTGTGTAGGCGTTCCGTCCTTTCGGACTGTAGCTTCGCTTCATTGCGAGGAACGAAGCAATCTAGGGAGACGCTTTTCTGGATTGCTTCGTCGTTTCTCCTCGCAATGACGGAGGCTTTGATGTCCTCCGCCAAAAACGGATTGGCCAAAATTCCTCGTCCCAGCATGAACTGTTCAACAGTTTTGCAGGTTCCTGAGCTTGTCGAAGGACCGTCATTCAGAATACCATTTATCCGTTCAAAGCTCTCCACCGAAAAAATATCCCCGTTATACACCAGTGGTGCATTAATATAAGGTATAAGGCTTTTGAACCGTTCCACATCCGCCTCGCCCTTGTAGAGCTGCTTGCCGATGCGCGGGTGGATGATCAACTCGCTCAGCGGAAAGCGGTTGAAAATCGGGATGATGGCGTCAATCTCATCAGGACTGAAATACCCCAAGCGGCATTTTACGCTGAATTTCATCTCGCCAATGTGCTCGAATACGCCTTCCAGCATCGATTCCACTTTGTCGGGGTAGGGCAGGAGGCCGCTACCGCGTTTTTTGTTGGCTACCCTTGGGAAGGGACAGCCCATGTTGAGGTTGATTTCCTTGAAACCTAATTCTTTGCATTGCTTGGCGAAACGCAGAATCTCATCCGCATCTGTGCTGAGGATTTGTGGTGTCAAGGTCTCCACATCGTTGCAGCGCGGGTCGATTTCCTCGCCTTGCAGGTTCTTGGCGTGTTCTTCTTTGTGTATGCCAGTGAAAAAAGGCGTGTAGAACTTGTCGATGCCACCGAAATGC
>CADAPW010000278.1 GCA_902789915.1 uncultured Bacteroidia bacterium
TTCTCACCTTCCTTGGCGTGCCCGTAGGTGAAGCGACCTTGGGCATCGGTGATGGAAACAAGCAGCGAGTCATGCACATACACGCTTACGTTCTCAATGACTTTGCCGTTTTCGTCTAGGCAATAGCCCTGCACGACGGCTCTCTCTTGGGCTGTAGTATGGAAAACAAAGCAAAGGCCGAAAAGCAGCAGCAACAATGTGGATTTTTTCATGACTTTACTGTTTTCATGTTTGTGATTATGGGACAAAAATAGTAAAGTTTTTAGTTTAACAAACAAAAATAGTTGTTTTAAGTGAAAATTTTCCGCTTTAATTTGTGCATGAGTGCTGTTATCTCGTTTTTCAAGAATTGTTATCTTTGCACCATAATTCATCACCGTCATGACCGCTTTCGATTTCTTCAATATCATCCGCTCCATTCCGAAGACCTTGCGCTTCAACCTGCATTATTTTCCGCTGAAAACGGCGTTGAAGCTGCCCGTGGTGGTGTCGCACCGCACTTATCTGCGCGAGCTGCACGGCAAGGTGGAGCTGCCTGAAAAGGTGGAGCGCGCAATGATAAAAATCGGCTTCGGTGATGTGGGCCACTACGACCGCAAACGCTCACGCGGCATCTGGCAGGTGAGCGGCACGGTCAGCTTTGGCGGCAAGGCGAGCATCGGGCATGGCTCAAAGATTTCGGTGCGGGGTAACTTGTGTCTGGGCGATGGCTTCAACATGACAGCAGAAAGCACCATCGTCTGCGCCAAGGAAATCCGTTTTGGTCGCGATTGCCTGCTGAGTTGGGACATCCTTGTGATGGACACCGATGAGCATCCCATATATAGACACGAGACTAATAGACACGAGACGCGAGACTCTGGTTATGTCTCGTGTCCCGAAGTCCCGCGTCCCGCGTCAAATGATATGGAAAACGAACGCATCAATCCCGACAAACCCATTCTAGTGGGCAACCATGTCTGGATTGGATGCAAGTGTGTGTTGCTGAAAGGTGCCGTGGTGCCCGACAACACAGTTGTGGCGGCAGGCACGCTGCTAACCTCGTCCTTCAGCGGCGAGCATCAAGTCATCGGCGGCAACCCACCAACTGTCCTCAAGCACGACGTCCGCTGGGAACATTAGTGGTGGGATACACTTCGTGTAGAAATCATTCAAAAATCTTTTTCCAAAATCTAATCAAAATACAATCATTTGATTTTGAAAGATTTTTATTTGATTTTTGAAAGATTTCTTGCGAAGCAATCCCATTAAAACTACAAAGCGTCAATGACCGTGCAGAGGTTCGATTTCACCCACGCCATTCACCGGATGCAGGTTGTCCTTGCCTTGGTAGAAGTCGAGCACGGGGCGCGTCTTGGCCTCATATTCCACGAAACGGTGCTTGATGGAGTCGAGGTTGTCGTCGGCGCGACCGCTGGTCTTGCCACGTTCGAGCATGCGCTCGATGAGCAGCTCTTCAGGTACTTCGAGGCTCAACACGCCCGTCAGCGACATCCCGAATTTCTCCATCATCTCGTCCAAGATCTCGGCTTGGCGCACGGTGCGCGGGTAGCCGTCGAAGAGGAATCCGGCCGAGTCCATGTTTTCGGAGAGCTTTTTCTCGATGATTTTGGCCACGATTTCGTCGGAGACGAGGTTGCCTTGGCTGATGATTTCCTTGACCTGCAGGCCGAGTTCGCTTTCGGCTGCAATTTCCTCGCGCAGGATTTCACCCGTGGAGATGTAGGTCAGGTTGTATTTTTCGCGCAGGAACTGCGACTGCGTTCCTTTGCCTGCCCCGGGAGGGCCGTAGCATAATGTTTTGTTTTAATTATGAATGCTGAATTATGAATGCTGAATGAGGGCGTAGTCCAGCGTCGCTTTGCGAAATTCCGCATTCCGCATTCATTATTCCGCATTCTTATTCGATAATTTTGTAGATGTCTGGTAAGTTTCTCCCCTGTTGGTCATAATCCAATCCATAGCCCACGATGAACTCGTTGCCGATTTCCATGCCGATGTAGTCGACGGGATAGGTGTATTGGAAGTTGTTCGGCGCGGAGCTTTTGCGTGGTATAGCGCAGCGTGTGACCTGTGTCAACGATGTCTTCCACGATGACCACATGGCGGCCGTCCAAAGGATGGTCGAGGCCGATTAGCTCGCGGACGACGTTGGTGGTCTCGGTGCCGGCGTAGGACGACAGCTTGACGAATGAAATCTCGCAAGGTATCGTCAGTCGCTTGAACAACTCGGAGGCGAACATAAAGGCGCCGTTGAGAATCACGAGAAACAACGGATTCATGCCTTCCAGGTCGTGGTTGATTTGGTCGGCCACGTTTTGGATGTTGGCTTCGATTTTTTCTTGGGGGATGTAAAGCCCAAATTCCTTGTCTAAAACCTTTACTGTTTTCATTTTCAAAGGATTGAGGTTGGATTGCCCTTTCGACACAAATATACAAAATGCTTTCATTGGACCAACTGTATGAGGAAAAAAACTATTTTTGCAACAGTTCAACGATTAAACAATCAACAATTCAACAAATATGACCCCAATAGTAAGCATCATCATGGGAAGCACCAGCGACCTTCCCGTTCTCGAAAAAGCCGCACAGTTCTTCGACGAGATGGAAATCCCCTTTGAGATGAACGCCCTCAGTGCGCACCGTACCCCGCAAGAAGTGGAAACCTTCGCCCGCGAAGCCCAAGGCCGCGGCATTAAGGTCATCATCGCTGCCGCTGGCATGGCTGCTGCCTTGCCAGGCGTGATTGCCGCCAATACAACGTTACCCGTTATCGGTGTACCGGTCAAGGGCATGCTCGACGGCCTCGATGCCATGCTGTCCATCATCCAGATGCCTCCTGGCATTCCCGTGGCCACGGTGGGCGTGAACGGCGCCCTCAACGCCGCCATCCTCGCCGCTGAGATGCTGGCGCTAGGCGACGCACAAATCGCCACCAAGGTTGCAAATTACAAGGAAAACCTGAAGAATAAGATTACCAAAGCTAACGCTGAACTGAAAGAGGTGAAATACAAGTTCAAGACGAACTGAATCGTTTTTCTGGAAGTTGAGTGAAGAGAATCAGTAAGATGGTGTTTGATGGTACCTGTAGTGGTTTTCAATTAATGATTTCTTTTATGCCATTGTTTACTGCTTCGCTTTTTATGTTCATTTTTTGTAGGAAACCCCTACGGGGTATAGTTGGTGTAAACTTAGATACCGTTGGTTATGAAAAGATAACCTCTACGGGGTATCTCCTTCGAAGATAATTTGACTCAACTGTCCTTCGTCAAACACCCGATTGGCCACTTCTAAAATGTCTTCAGCCGAAACTGCCTCCACCTTTTGAATAATGTCATCCATGTATTCGATAGGTTCGCCCATGAGCAGCGAACGTGTGGCGCTCAGTAGCTCGTTCATGCCGCTCTCGTAGCTCAATGCCACCTGTCCGATGAGTTGCTGCTTGGCATGATGCAGTTGCAAGGTGCCTAACTTTTGTGTGCATAGCTTATCCAATTCCTTGTGCACCAATTCGATGGCTTTTTCCAATGAGTCGGGGTCGACACCCATGTAGACGCTGATGAGACCCGTGTCGGAATAGGCTGAATATTGCGACTCGATGCTGTAAGCGAATCCGTATTTCTCGCGGATGTTGAGGCCGAGGCGCGAACTCATGGCAGGACCACCAAGCACGTTGTTGAGCATAACGATGGGCATGCGTAGCGGACTACTGAACTCGGGCGCCAACCCACCTATCATGCAATGACTCAGGTGGTTTTTGCGCTCGGCGATGCGGCTTTCAGGCTTGTAGCCTTTGAAAGCCTCGCGTTTACGACTGACGAGATGTGCAGGCTGTTCACCGAAATACTTCATCGCCAGCCGCTCGAACTCCTTGAAGCTGATGTCGCCGATGCTGGCTAATATCATCTGGTCGGTGCTGTAGTTGTGTGCCATGAAATCGAGGATGTCCTTGCGGTGGAAACCTTTTACCAACTCAGTGGTGCCCAAGATGTTGCGCGACAAGGGATGCCCCTTGAACACCATCTCCTCGAATAGGTCGTAGATTTCGTCAGAGGGCGAATCCAGATAGGAGTTGATTTCATCAAGGATGACTTCCTTCTCCTTGGACAGTTCGTTTTCGGGGAAGGTGGAACGGAAGGCGATGTCGGCGAAGAGGTCGAGGCTACGCTTGTAGTGCTGCTTGAGGAAGGTGGCCTGGATGCAGGTTTCTTCCTTGGTGGTGAAGGCGTTGAGGTCGCCACCCACGTTGTCAAGGCAGCTCAAAATATGGTAGGCC
>CADAPW010000279.1 GCA_902789915.1 uncultured Bacteroidia bacterium
AGTTTCACGAAAGGCTTTTCCACAAAGATATACAAGACGTATGCCGCCACGAAGACCAGCACCCAAAAGACGGGATAGGCGATGGTGTAACGGCTCCAGAGCATCGGGAAACTGTGCTCCAGGACTTGAAGCAGCAGCAGGTTGGTGAGGAACATGGCGTAGGAAAGCACGCTGACGCGCGAGACAAAGCCGCCCAAGCTGGTTTTGTAGGATTTCCATTTCGACAGGAGCGGGAACCACAAGGCAATGGCGAGGGCTGAAATCGTCAGATATAAGGCGTCGTAATAGAAGGTGCCAGGCGTGCGCGGGATGATGCGCGTGGCAATGAACAAGGCCACGCCAACGATGAAGCTGGCGACGGCGTAGCGCTCCCATTGCTTCGGATGATAATACATCATCCAGGCCGCCAGCACACCTATGTAGATGTTGTCAGTGCGTGAGGCCACCGTCTTGCGAATCCAGATGTCCCAACCGAAACGGTCGTGTATTTGGTCGGCGACGGAGAGACGGAAGGCGATGGAGGCCGCGATGAAAATGAGGCACAGCCACGGGATGTATTTTTTCGGTTTCGCGAAGAGGGAACAGAGGATCAGTAGGAGTGGGAAGAAGATATAAAACCACCATTGCACAGGCAGGGAATACGACTCCCAATAGAAGCCCCAGAAAGGCGTGAACAGGTTTTGGGTAAAGGTGGCGAAACGCCACATAGGGAACGCCTTGGTGTCGCCCACAATGACATTGTAGTTCACCAAAAGGTAGTTGACCAGCAGGATGAAAAGGTAGTTGGGGAGGATGCGCAACGCGGTCCGCCCATAAAAAGTGAGGGTTTTGGACCGACTGATGTGGTTGTCGTGCTTTTCGAGGTGCGAGATGAAGGACTTCCCGATGAGGAAACCGGTCATGACAAAGAAGATGTCGACGCCATGGGGCACAGGCATGTCGGTGAAACGGTCGAGAGTGGTGTCATATAGGATTTTCTCGGCGTGGCCTTGCACCACACAAAAAATGGCGAAAGCCCTCAGCAGGTCCAGCCCGAAGACGCGTTTGCGGTCAATTTCGATGTTCCAGAAGTTCTTCATACGTCGTTGGTTATTTCATCAACACATTCCCAATCCTGCATTCCAAACACCGTTTGCGTTTGCAAAAATAGGAATAAAGGTGCAACAACGCCTGCGTCTGCATGGCGTTGTCCGCTTTGACGCCGCATTGGGCGAAATGTCGGATGATGGCATTGTCCTCAGCCTCGGTTTCTTCCAGGAATTGCATGGCGGTCTCGCACACCGATTCGTCCTTGTGCAGTTTGCCGTAGCAAAACAACAAGGGTGCCACGGCGTTGATGATCAATATGTTTGCTGTGGCATCGCCTAAATGTTTGGCCGTTTTGCGGCTGTCACATTGTGGCAGCTGATTAAACCGCCAATGCGTTTCCCAATATTCCGAGGCCTTTACATCAAACAATGCCTTGACCTCGTCCCCGCTTTTCGCCTCACGGGTTTTGGAGAACAGACATCCGTTTTTGTGAATGAGTTGTGCCATTTGTGCCAAGCGGATAGTCGGGAAATTGCTCGGTCGCATGCGCATGAACCGCCACCGCTCGGCAGGCATGGTCAGCAGGTTGAACTTGGCTTTCATCACAGCAAATTCACGCTTGAGCAGCAGGGGATAGTCCTCCGTGAAGTCGTCTTCGAGGAATCCCGCACAGCCCATCAGCATAGCTTCGTTGGCGTTCAGTATCTTGGTGACGGTTTCCGACTTGCCTTCCAGGCGTTCCACAGCCATACGGTCGAGCCAGGAGAGGCGGGTGAACAAGGGCACTTGGCCAATGCTTTTCTCGCAGGGAATCCAGCCTTTCGATGAGATAAACATTTGGTAATTAGCGAAGAGCGTCTCGTCGAAATGCCCTTTCAGCTCCAAGGTTGGGATGTCGTTGACTTTCGTGTCGTTTTCATATACCACATGCAGGATGACGTTTTTGTAGGCTTTGTCGGCTTGGTGGCCGTGACGGTTCCAGTCGCTGCTTTTCACGTGGATTTCCACATGGCCCGCCCGCCTTCCGATGTCTTCAAGTCCTTGTCGGTCAAGCGGTTCTCCCAGAGGTAGTATAGGAATTCTTCTCTCATTGTTTCTTTTTTGTCACAAAACCTACAAAACGTTCAAAACTTTTTTTGTTGGTAGGGAAAGCGGCCAACTGGCCCGCTTTCTGGCGGCAAGCAGTTGCGTGCCGCCACACTTCTTTCATTGGGTTTTGTTAGTTTTGTCGGTTTTGTGATTATTTGATTTTCCAGCAGT
>CADAPW010000280.1 GCA_902789915.1 uncultured Bacteroidia bacterium
GTTTAAACTCTAATAGATTTCATCTTTTTTACACTATATTCTAATCTTCTTATTAAATCAAGCGCCGGCAGATGGGAATCTGCCGGCGTAATTATTTTCAGCCTTTTCCTGGTGAAGTGTGTGCTTAGAAAAACATCATGGGCAATGAGTTCCTCTGTTTCTGCTGGAGCTCATTTTTCATTCGTGCTATGGCAGTCTTGAAGAAGAAAGCAGCAAGGTGTTCGTCGGTGCCTTCTGTCCTGATTATTTTAAGGGCGGAGATATATTCAGCACGGTCTTTTAGCTCGATAATCAGCAGCGGATGACCTGCGCGTTGCAGAATGAAGTTCGACAACAGGCGCCCCGTCCTGCCGTTACCGTCGCGGAAGGGATGCAGATATTCGAAATATCCATGCCATTTGGCAGCAACAATCATTGGGTGCAGTCCGCTGGCGATAGCCTTCTCGGTGGATACCATCAGCGAGGGAACCTGTGCAATCAGCGTCTCATGGTTGCCAAAGACGGTATCGCCGGCAGCCATGTCTCAGGAATCATCGCCATGCCCTGTTCAAGGAGAATCCTCGTGTCGTCAATCGTAAACGAGTTTCCCTCTATGGCACACGAATGGGCGTCAAAAGGCTGGTCGAGATGCCCGACCATGTAGTCGAAAGCCCTGAAATGGTCAGCCATTTCCGTACACTCCAACAAGGAGCGCCCTACAGGAATCATCGCCATGCCCTGTTCAAGGAGAATCCTCGTGTCGTCAATCGTAAACGAGTTTCCCTCTATGGCACACGAATGGGCGGAAAACAATATTTCGTTGTATACCATCCATTGCTCACGGCTCATCTTATCAACTATCTTTTCCTGATATTCCTTCCGTATCTGCTCGTATGCTTCAATTTCCTTTTCAAACATCGCCGCAAATATACACAAAAATCATCATATACGAAAGAAATCGGCACTTATTTCTGTCTGGTTACAAAATATCGGGAGACAATGAAAAAAGATTTATCATACTGGAATTTGTCTTGAAAATTGATAAAGTTATTGCGGGCGGTGGGATTAAAAAAGGAGGGGATGGAAAAGAAATAATAGGGATTTTGTGAGCAAACAATAGGCTTTTCACGCTGAAATAATAATGATTTGCCAGGCAAATAATAGGGAATTGAAGAGTGATTAGGGCCTAATTACAAAGCAAAACCCTATCTTTTGGAAAAGATAGGGTTTTGCTGAGCGAAAAAATAGTAAGTTTATGACTTTTATAGGACTTAAACTAATTGCTCCCTCCCTCTAGGGAGGGCTGGGGTGGGTCCTTAGGTCTTATTTGAAGCATACAACGGAGTTACGGATGCCGGGAATCGCCCGCCATCCGTGAATTATCCACCACGCTTCTGTTGTCGGATTTTTTCGTAATTCTGCTGTGTTTCTTCATTATTTTTCTGTTGTTTTTGCCTGCAAAGATAGTGCGCGAGCGACCAGTGAGTTTGGACGCAAGCCGACTTTTATGCCGGACTGTACATAAAAAATCTCGCCGCAAGAACAATCCTGCAGCGAGATCCAAAAGTAATCTATAATCAACAATCAATAACTGTTTCTTGTTGTTTAGTCGTCCATCCCGATGAGAACACCCTGCTGGTTGAACTTCAGTTCGAGATTGTTCGACAGCTCTACATCATATCCGTGACGCTCCTTGTCGATTTTTGTGATGAAGGTGTCGGGGAAGTTGGCCTTCACATAGTTCTGGATGGTTTCGGGAATGATGGCTGCGGGGACGGCTGCCAAGTTGCAGTCTACTTTGTCCCAGGTTCCGTCTTTGCGGAAATCAATCTGTGTCCCGTCGTTCAGGTGGCACTCGTAGGTGTTCCAGTCCTTTGTGGCAAACAGGATTGTCTTACCTTGGAAATTGTTCTGTACGAATGTCTTGGCGGCTGCAGGCAGCTTCTCTACTGGAATGGGCTTGTCATCAGCAAGACATGAATTAGAAACCATGAGGCAAACAAGTGCCATCGCTAACATTTTCGCGTTTTTTAAAAAGGATTTTGCTTTCATAATTTTCTTTATTTTAAGTTTATAATTTTAATGTTTGTCTGTGGGAACGTTTTGTCCTTTTGACATTGCAAAGATAGTGCATAAAAGTGCCGGTCGCAACTTTCTTGTTCTTTTTCTTTCATGTTTGTATAGACAGGCTGCCCGATAATGGACAAAACGGGGAAGGCGCCCTTTTTTTTGTCCAATGTCATCAAAAAAAGCAAGCTCTTTTTTGGTTTTGTGCTCACTTAATCGTACCTCTGAAGAAGGTACTTTCGTTCGACAAAGCAAATTAAAACAAGTTTTATTTGCATTTGTGCTCACTTAATCGTACCTTTGTAGAAGGTACTTGCGTTCGACAAATCAAAAAAAAGCAAGCTCTTTTTTGGTTTTGTCCTCACTAAATCGTACCTTTGCAACGAAATGCAAGAAGATTTTGATATCAGGCAACAGCAGCTTTCGGCAGAAAAGGATTTCGAAAACGCCCTGCGACCTCTGCGCTTCTCTGACTTCAGCGGACAGAAGAAGGTAGTGGAGAATCTCGAGGTGTTTGTGGAAGCTGCCAAATATCGCGGCGAACCGCTTGACCATACGCTCCTGCACGGTCCTCCGGGACTGGGTAAGACAACCCTGTCGAACATCATTGCCAACGAACTGGGGGTGGGTTTCAAGATTACCAGCGGTCCGGTGCTCGACAAGCCTGGCGACCTGGCAGGCATCCTGACCTCGCTGGAGCCCAACGACGTGCTCTTCATCGACGAGATTCACCGGCTGTCGCCCGTAGTGGAGGAGCGCTCGGCAAGCATCCTGCGCGTTCCCATCAACGACGATGCCGCCGTGGAGATTGCCAGCCGTTCGCGCGGAACGCCCCGTATTGCCAACGCGCTGCTGCGCCGTGTGCGCGACTTTGCCCAGGTGAAGGGTAACGGCAGCATCGACCTGAAGATTGCCCACGTGGCCCTCGAGGCGCTGAACATCGACCAGTATGGACTCGACGAGATAGACAACAAGATTCTGCTGACCATCATCGACAAGTTCAAAGGCGGTCCTGTTGGTCTGACCACTATCGGCACTGCCATCGGCGAGGATGCCGGCACTATAGAAGATGTATATGAGCCGTTCCTCATCATGGAAGGATTCATCAAGCGCACGCCCCGAGGTCGCATGGCCACCGAACTGGCCTACAAGCATTTCGGCCGCAATCCCTACAAGGGCAACATCATGGAGCCCTCGCTGTTTGAGTAAAAAGAGAGCGTTATAACGTCATCCCGTCATAACGCCATAACGAAAGAATATTAACACCAAACCTCGAAAAAAGAAAATGAAGAAAATGCTAATCACACTCGCCTTGATGCTTATGAGCATCGGCGGGTTCGCACAAACCGCTCAGGAGATTATCAACAGCTATAAGGACAATCCCGGCGTAGGGTTTGTCGAACTGAACAAAATGATGATAAACCTGGCTTCGGCAGCCGCCAAGACCGAAGCTGAGAAAGAAGCGCTGAAGAGCGTAGACAGCATCACCATGGGTATTATCAATACCGACGAACTGGCCGATGAAATAGGCAAGAAACTGGAGGTGCTCGAGAAACAAGGCTAAAAGAAGACGTCAAGGCTAAGGTCTATGCCAAGGGCGAGGAGAACTACCTCACGGAAGTAGTGATACTGGCCAAGGCCGAGGGCCACAATGTCATCTCGCTCATCAAGGGTAAGATAAACAGCGACCAGGTGGGCTCGCTGGTAAAATAACCACATCCCTCAAAACGGCAGACAAGATGCGCATAGCAGCATTTACAGGAAGTTTCGACCCCTTCACGACAGGGCACGACGACATTCTCAGGCGCGCCCTGCCGCTCTTCGACCGCATCGTCATCGGTGTGGGCTACAATGAGCACAAGCAGTATATGGAGCCCACCGAAGAACGGTGCCGCAGCCGCGGGTGGAGGTGGTGGCCTACAACGACCTCACCATCGACTTCTGCCAGCGCGTCGGCGCAAAGTTCATCATCAAGGGCGTGCGCTCGCTGAAAGACTTTGAATACGAGCAGGAAATGGCCGAAATCAACCGCCGGCTGAGCGGCGTAGAGACTGTGTGCCTCTTCGCTTCGCCCGAACTGGCTCACGTCAGTTCGTCGATGGTGCGCGAACTGAAGCACTTCGGCAAAGACATCAGCGCATTCCTTCCAACACCTGTCACCTGTCACCCAACACCCGAACAATGATTACCTATCAGGCAGAAAACGTGCGGTTCCCCAATATCAAGAAGAGGGAAACCACGGCTTGGATCAAGGCCGTGGCCGCCTCGTATGGCAAGAAGGTAGGCGAAATTGGCTACCTGTTTTGTGATGATGAAAAGATTCTCGAGGTGAACCGTGAATATCTGGGCCACGACTATTACACCGATATCATCACAAGAGCTGCACCGCGTCATCATCCACGGCGTGCTCCACCTCTGCGGCATCAACGACAAGGGTCCCGGCGAGCGCGAAATCATGGAAGCCGCCGAAGACCGTGCCCTGTCCATGCGGTCCTCAAAGCAATAACGTCATCCCGTTATAACGACATGCCGTCATGCCGCCATAACGAAAGCCCTCATTCCAGCGTTTTCCGGTTGGCAAGATAGACTCCCAGCAGAATAAGCATACTGCCGGCATAGGCCATCGCCGTCATCGGCTCGTTGAGGAAAAGCGCCGAGGCTATCACCGTGGTGATGGGATTCAGATAGACGTAGTTGCTG
>CADAPW010000281.1 GCA_902789915.1 uncultured Bacteroidia bacterium
TATACGACCTCGCGGAATGGGATGATTACGACCCCAATGAAGAAAGCGATGATGAATGTGAGGTCGTTGAGAGTGATTATTGTCTTCAAGGAGATCCTGCCGAACTTGACAAAGTGGAACACGACATACGAGTTTTGGCCGAAAAGTACGGCGTTCCTGATGATGGTCTGGGCGGGATGTACGTGCCTTTCGACTTCCTTTTCAAGAAGTTGGTCGGATCGCCATATTATGAGGGCAACATCACGAAAATGAAACGTGTGGCTGCTAATAACCTTTTACTTCATGCCGAGAGTAGCATGAGTGAGCCTTTGCTTTATGCTCTTAAGCAGTACTATCCACAAATAGAGGTAAATTGCTCTGTCGATGGCAATGGTTTTGGAGATGCTGAGCCTTTTTAGTTCACCAAATGATAATACTTCGGTTGATACCCCTCCCACTCCCCTGTCAACAACTCGGGGTGGAAGAAATAGATGAAATCTGCCAGCAGCAGGTCAGGCTCGCACTGCGACTGCTCGAAATATCCCGTCGAGAGGATGTCACAGACGATGATTTGATGGTTCTTGAAGGCGTCGAAAAGCGGATAGACAGGGCTTTCCTTGGCTAACGACTCGTAAGTCATCGGGAAAGGATTGGAGTTGATGACGCGCCAAAAATCAGCCTTTTGAGCCTTGGCTAATATCGTTTCGGCATCCATGGGGACGCTGGCGGTCGACGGGTTGTCCTTCCAGATGTAGTCGGCACCGGCATCGGCAAAGAGCTTGGCAATGTAACTGCGACCACCCGCCACGTACCACTGCCCGTTGAAAGCTAAGTCGGAAAACACCGTGGGACGGTGCTCAACATGGGCGCAAAGGCCGGAAAGCGCATTATAACGTCTTTCAATGTCGTCAAACCAAGCGTTGGCTTTGTCCTCGCAGCCCGTCATCATGCCGATGACACGAATCCACTCGGCGCGGCCCAAAGGCGTGTTTTCCATATAATCCGCGAAAGGAAACAGCACCGCCCCCGTGACGTTGAGGCCGCCTTGGTTGCCGTCGAAATAAGGGGAATACAGCAAGGCATCAGGCTGCAGTTGTATCATCCGCTCGATGTCGGCAGCGGCTTCGGTGCCGATGTCGTAGACCTTTTCCTGCGCCAACAACGAACGCATGGTCGTGTCGGTCACAAAACGGCCTTCGAGGATGCCTTTCACGCGGTCGATTTCACCCAAGCGCATGAACACCGACCATTGCGTGGCGGAGAATGAAATCACTGAATTGACAGGGACTTTGAGGATGCCTTTCACATCTTGATCGACAGCCTTCGTCGTGTCCTTTACAAAAGCAAACGAGCCTAAAGACAAGGTGGTATCCCAGGGGCAGATTACCTCTGCGCGATAGCCGTAGTCTTTTTCGTACACCGCAATGTTTCGGGCATAGCGCATCAGGTTTTTGCCTTGCGCTGTATCATTGCTCTCTTGTACTTTAGGTGCACAAGCGACAAAAAGCAGCAATAGGCACAACACCCACATACAGCAAAACAGGCATCGCTTTGCGTCACTGCGAGGCACGAAGCAGTCCAGGCCACCACCATGTGAATTATGGTCTATTGTCTGGATTGCTTCGTCGTGCCTCCTCGCAATGACCAATGACGCGAAGCGGAAGACATGTTTGGATCTTATTTTCCATTGATTTCCTCCAAACAGTCTTTGCACAGGCAGTCGCTGTAATGTTCTTTCAGATAGGCTTTGGTGGCGTCAGTGAGTTTCACTTTGACGCACCAGCAGTCGATGGAATGCACGCATTCGAAGGTTTTTCCGCAGCGGGGACAGGTTTTGGTCATTGTTGATTGTTGAATTGTTGAACTGTTGAACTGTTGTTGAAAGTTCGGGCGGATGTACCATCCGCCCGAACCGAGTTGGGGATTTGCCACCCCCGAAAAGAATATCAATTATTTAAACAACATTGCACTGGGAATGATGCCAGCCTCGAACGATGCCAGCAGCAAACCATCGCTGGTATAACGATACACGGTACCGTTTTTCATATAGTTCTTCGCGTCGGCGATGTAAATCTCGCCCGTCCTTGGCTCCACAACCATGTTGTAGAACAAGCCTTGAGGTTCAGGGACGATACGGAACGTTTCAGAAAGGCTCAATGTGGCGAGGTCGAAGCGACGCACCTCATTGTTGTAAATCATGTAGAATTGGTCGCCTGCGGGATTGGCTCTCAACGTGGAAGCGACACCTTTGATCTCATCGTCGTCTTCATCCGGGCCTACGAACTCGTAGCGTAGCTCGGCGGTCCTCAGCATCGGGTCAATCTCCCACAGCGTAGGATTCTCACCATAAGGCATGCCCTCCGCATCATACTCCTCGTCCCATGAGCGGCCTTCGCAGAGCACCCACACATGGCCGTTCTTGTCGACCACCATGGTGTTAGGCTCCTTCCCTACCTCAATGTCGGCTACCTTCACGTCATTGTTGAGGTCGATGACTTGAACGGTATGATAGCTGTCATGTGAGTAGGCATCGGTGTAGTAATAGGACCAGTTGCTGACAAACAGCTCGTTGCCGACACGCAGCATCTTTTCGGTAGTGTTGCCCATGGCGATGGTGCCCGTGTGCTTCATTTCCTGCGGGTTGATAATCCAAATGTTGGTGCCCACTATGTCGGTGACGTATGCTTTGTCGGGTGCCACGAAGAATATCTCACGAGGCGAGTAAAAACCGCCCAGCTTGTAAGGCTTCGTGGTGTCGCACACTATCGTATTGGCATCCACCTTATAGATATACTTGCTGT
Source organism: uncultured Bacteroidia bacterium (assembly GCA_902789915.1). Taxonomy (GTDB): domain Bacteria; phylum Bacteroidota; class Bacteroidia; order Bacteroidales; family F082; genus Limimorpha. The sequence continues at coordinate 2,781 of CADAPW010000281.1, forward strand.
TGTTGACGACGATATACAACTTGCCGTCGACCAAAGCCATGCTCTCAGCCACATCACCCAAAGGGGCGTTGTTCACTTTGTAGAACAAGTCATTGACCACCGTGTCGGCTTCAATATCATAGAAAGTCAGCGAAGAATT
>CADAPW010000282.1 GCA_902789915.1 uncultured Bacteroidia bacterium
GAATGTCGTTTGGCCGCCGCGTAATACCACGTCGACTTCAGCCTTCAAGCCATTGGCTTTCATGCCGTTGAGCCACTTCGAGGTCAAGGCGACATGGTCGTTGTTGGAAAGGCTCACCACCTCAGGCAGGCCGAAGTTGATTTCCAAGCGGTTGGGTTTCACTGTCTCCACGCGAAGGTTTTTGGTGATGACACTGTTGCCCACCTTGAAACGTGCCAACCAGAGGCCGGTCTCATCGCTGACGTTGGTCTGCACACGGAAGCAATAGAGGTCATTCACGGGTTTGGTGTTCACCTGCTTGGCATAGAGACGACCCGTGGCATCGGTGACTTCGAGCACGACAGGATAATTCTCAGGCAGTGAATTTTCCAAATCGTTGAGCATCAAATTGATCTGAATCTCGTCACCAGGAGCATCAAATTGATCTGAATCTCGTCACCAGGACGCCACACACCTCTGTTGGAATAGGCAAAGCCCGAAACGCCTTTGTCGACCGACTCGCCAGAAACATCGAAGCGGCTATATGACAAGGCATTGCCATCTGTCAGCTTGATGACCGATTTGCTGCCTCTCTTATCCGTGGCCACCACGAAAGCGGGACGGTTGGCGCACTGCAAGCGGGCGTAGCCATTGCCATCGGTGCTGCCCGTAGAGAGTTCCTGTCTTTGGAAGTTGTAGGCCGTCAACTGGGCACCCGAAGCAGGCGTGGCGTTGGAGATATTATAGACAAAGACATCCACCATGTCGTTGCGGCCCATCTTGGCAGTCACGGCAAGGTCGCTGACGACGATGTTCTTCCTTTGCTCCACATAGTTGTAGAAATAGTATCCGTTGGGGTCGCCCCAGTCGCCGTCGTAGCGGTATTCCTTATAGTCGGAGCGCTGGCCATCCCAATAGTCGGCCTCGATTTGCGCATTATCTGCCACATCTTTCTGCATCTCTTCGGAGGCAAAGGTGTAGTCGGCGGGACCGAAGTCAAGGCTCAGCTGATACATCGCTCCAGGTTTCACCTTGATATAATCAGACAACACGATGGGGAAAGTCTTCCATTGCGTCGGGCACGGGTTGTCGAGCTGGAGACGGATTTTCTTCTCCAAACGACCTGCCTTGCGAACGCCATAGGTCTCGTTTAACTCGTTGTCCTGCAAGAAGGAAAGGATGTTGTCGTCGAAAATGCGGATAATCCTCAACGTCACCGAATTCAGGCAAACGGCATCGAAATACACCGTGGTTTCGTCCACGTTGGGGATGATGACGCCGTCGTCGGTCCAACGCACCTTGGGCACATAGTCCGTCAGGTCGAAAGGATACATGGTGTCATCTTGCAGCACAAGTCCGTTGGCACTGCGGATGCCCGAGAGTCCGTTGGCACTGCGGATGCCCGAGGCAACCGTCATCTCCATTTCTTCCATCTGATAGCGGTAGAGGCTAGTCTTGTCGAAATAGAAAGTCACCTTATTGTCCTGGACATCGGAACGATAGCCAATCTGATTATTGAACGTCACAAAACCCGTGAGGTTCTGGCCTTGTTTAAGCGGCTGCGAGAAATACAGCGTGCCTTGTCCAAGGTTGTTGTCCACGTCGAACCGCACCGGCTTGAAGTCGTTCTTGGCATAAACGGGAAGTTCGTAGGTCGCCGTCTTCTTGGCCTCGATCGGATCTCCATCCAAGGTCACTTTCAGCACTGACTCGGCGTCCTTTCTGTTGATGCCTTGAATGAAAATGTCATAAAGGTTGGCGCCCAAAGCAGTGGATGTCACGGTATAAGCCTTCCTGGTGGTGGCATCCACGATGTCTTCCACCTCACCCTCGACGGGGTTGACGAAGGCGACACGCAAGATGTAACCCATCTGGTCGGCCTCGGTGCAAACGGGATAAGCCCCCACGAGGCTGAAGTTTTGGCGGCGCACCGCAAATCCGAACTGCAGAGGATCCGTCTCGGTGGTCTCCACGAAATCGCTGATACTGAAGTCGCAGGTGTAGTTCTGTTCTGGGTCGATGTTGTCGTACTGGAAACCGACCGTGGTCTCGTCAATCCAAACGGCCTTACCCTTCAGCGCAGGCGTGAAGCTGAAAGCCTTGGCGGGCAGCTGCTCGCCGTATTTCACCTTCATCGTCTCGGGGTTCTTGAAGCGCACCACAATGGGTTCGCCCTTGACAATGGCACCCGAAGTGAAGCCGTCAAGAAGCGGCAGCAGGGCCTCGTTCAAGGGGCGCAGTTGTTCTACGATGACGCTTGGCGTAGTGACATTCTTCTTGCCACACGATGGCACAAGCACCAACAAAGCCATCGCCAGCAGCGCCATGCCGCCGACGAAAAGTCTCATTTTATTGGTCTTTTTCATATTGTAATGATTTTAGATATTCCAAACGACAAAAATAAACAAATAAATAATAACGACAGCCCTTTTGGGAGCTGTCGAATGAATTTTTTCTCAAACAATTGAGGTTCAATACTTCGCTTTCAAGGTCAATCCGAAATAGAACCTGTCCACCGGCTTTTTCACCTGAAGGTCGTTGTCCATGCGGGCGAAGGCCGAAAGCGAATAACGGCGCGCCAAACGATAATCCACGGCAAACACGGTGCGGATGTTGTCGACGAAGCTGCCCTTAGGGTCGTTGGTAAGCCAAAATAACTCTGCCGACAGACTGTATTTGAAGCGGCTGTTAGGTCTCTGATAGCTTACCTTCACCCTGTTACGCCAATACAATCTTGGGTTGACACGATGCTCACCCGTGCGCTCGTCGAAAAAGGTACCCAACAGTTTGCTACGCACCTGGAACCTAAATCGGCGGTAGTCCTCAGTATAGGTCACCTGCAACCCGATTCTGCCACGGTTTTCATAATAGCCGCGGTCGTTGTGACGACGGATATAGTCGCCAGTGAGGCCGATGTTCATGCGG
>CADAPW010000283.1 GCA_902789915.1 uncultured Bacteroidia bacterium
GTCCCACATCAAACCGATAGCGATGAAAAACAGCCACAAGGAAAGGTTCTCCTTCCCGATGACGAACAACACGACCATCAGCGTCGCCAACTTCATCTGCCGCTTTTTGATGAAATAGAGCAACCAAGGCAACATCATGGCTGTCAGCACGTTGGAATGATAGTCGTAAGACAAGGCATGGATGATGCCGAAAGACATGAAGAAAATGGCAGAGGCCAATATCGGCATGAGGTCGTCGTCGGTATACAGCCCAATGAGTTTGTAGACACCCCAACCGCCCAGTAGGATGGCGGCAATCTGAACGATGAGCAGAGTGTAAGACCCAAAAAGGCACACCAAAGGCGATAGTATCAGCAGATACAAGTCAAAATGGGCTGCGAGAATGCTTTGCGGTGCTTCCTTGAACATGCTGCAATCATCGATGCTGAAGTGCAAGAAGTCGTGCATCGCATGGGTGTAAAGCCCCAAATCCAATCCGTAAGTCTTGAAAAGATAATGGTTGACCAGAGAAATAAGGACATAGACAATGCCCGCCAAAACAAAGACCGAAGCAAGAAGTCTCTTCTTGTTTTTGGCGGACATTGGGTTCATGACCTTATCAATTCTTGCCAGAGACATTATACAGTCCTTTTTGGTACACATAGCTCAAGAAAGCCAGATACGACTTCATCCTTTGAAGCTCCGCATCAAAAGGCAAGTCAGAAGGCTCAAGCACATACTCCGAATTCATGCGATAGCACCTTGAATCATCGCTCATCATGTCCCATGTGACCACCTTGCCGTTCTCCATCCAGAAATGAAGGTTGTCGTAATTATTCATCGTGGCAAAAGGATGGTAGTCTTTGGCAAAAAGATTTCTCCCAATGCACGGGAATGCCCCTTTGTATCCGATTTCCGAAAGGAGGGTCGGCACAAAATCCATCTGGGAACAGACAGCATCGAAAACCGTGTCGCAACGGCTTCCGTTCAGCAGCAATGCGGGAATGTGGAACATCCTGAACGGACGATCACGATCCGCTTGGGAATAGACTTCCCCATGGTCCGCGGTACGCAGCACCAGCGTGTTTTTATATTCCGGCAAGGTCTTCAATTGGTTCATGAAAACGCCGCAAGCGTAGTCGGCATAATAGTAAGATGCTTTTAAATCTTGAAAATCAGCCACCTCCGGGTGCGATTTTGCGAACTCCTCCGGTATGTCGTATGGGAGATGGTTGCTCATGGTCAGAATGACCGTGAGATGGGGTTGCTTCGCTTCCTTGATTTTTTCGAAGGCAAAGTCAAAGAGGTCTTCGTCACAAACGCCCCAATCGTTTTTCAATCTCCATGTGTCGAAATCCTCCACGCCATAAATATGCTGGAAGTTGCCTTGACGCACATAGTCGCGCATATCGTCATAGTCAAGGCTGCCCCCATGGATGAAATAGGTCTCGTAGCCCTCTTGCCTTACCGCATCGGCGATGGTGAAGAAGGCATTGGCTTCCCTGCGACGAATGAGCGAGCTGCCAATGATAGACGGGAATCCCGACATCACTGACACAATGCCGTGCTGGGTGCGCGGACCGTTTGAGAAACAATTGGTAAACAACATGCCTTCCTTGCAAATAGAATCAAAATACGGTGAGTATGACCGCTCATCTTGGCCGATGACACCCGTCAACGTGGCGCTGAAACTCTCACCGATGATAATGATAATGTTTTTGGGCGTCTCCAATGTATCGGGTTCGTTGAACTTGCGCAAAGTGGGGGCCATCGTACTCACCAGCGTTTCCTCTTCCGAGCAAATGAAGGCCTGGTTCTTCGCCATGTCTTCCTTCACTTTCTGGTCTTCAAAAGGAAACATGTCGCCATGCGTTTTGTGAACGATGCTGTACGTCTTGACCAAAGTATAAGCGCCATTGCTTGCGGCCTGGTTCAGCATGACACGGGAGGAGAAAGTGGTGAGTCTCCAGAAAGGAGGGCCGTAATACAAGAAGGAGAAAACACCAAACGTCACCAGCACGGCGGCGATGGTTTGCCCTATCTTTTCCCTCATCTGCGCTTCTTTGAAAAACCTTTCCACCAGCATCCAAACCAAAACGATGCCCACGATGCAGCCCACGATGATCCACAGCAAAGGGTAGCTCTTCCATATCATCACGAAATTATCCCAAGGATTCTCCCCGAAAAGCCGTACCAAATTGTAACTCAGTCGGGTGTTGTAGTATCCATAATAGAAAATATCCACCACGTTGAGGGTCGTCACGGAAATATAGGCTGCTGTCAGGCCGATGGTCAGGACTTTTTTCCCTGCTTTTTCGCTGAGAAGGGCGACCAACATCCCCAACAAGAAACAAACAATGATGCAACACGACATCACACTTGAGTCGATGATGACGCCAATGCCCAAAGCTTTAAGAATGTCCAAAAATCGCATTCCTGCCTCATGATGGACACAAATGAAAATGATACGTAAAATGGTAAGTGTGGCCAGGCTGATGCCAAAATAGCCTAGCAAACGTTTA
>CADAPW010000284.1 GCA_902789915.1 uncultured Bacteroidia bacterium
AGTTTGCGAAGTTCTTGGCTCACAACGACAGACGTTCGAAAACGTCTTTCTCATACAATAAGACCGCCCGCTTTTCCCCTGAGGACTAACAAGCGATGCCGCAAAGATAAGAATTATTTTTGAAATATTTGCATTTTGCCCCCATTTTTTTTAATAATGTGGGATAAATGAAGAGGCATAAATGCCCAAAAGCGGCCCTATAAGAAACAGGAAAAGGACAGAAATTATCATAATTGATATAATTATTTCCTATTATAAACATTGGGTCGGACTGATTTCTATCTACTCCCTTCCAATTAGGGAGGGGTAGGGGCTTCTCCCCTTCAGGGGCGGGGAGTATTGTGAGGGCTACAAGCTAATCATTGTGATTGTTGTGATTGATAAAAATTTCTTCATCGCAAAAAGTATGATTTGCCTATACATCCCTACATTTTTGCTTTATCACATTGATATACAATGGAATACAGAATGTATAGAGGTTGTTTTAATATGGTCGTCTATACATCTTTTGGGCTGATTTGCGCTATTTGGAGTGAAAAATATGAGTTAACATGCTGTAAATCAAGTTGTTTCTTGTTAGTTTCAATAGGCGAAACAATTTGTTTCTTCTAGAGAAACATTTTGTTTCATCGGGAGAAACAAAATGTTTCGCTTGTTAGACACATTTTGTTTCATCGGGAGAAACAAAATATTTCGCTTGTTAGACACGTGTGAAACAAAGTTCATTGGCTAACTCGCTGATGGTGGATGAAAGGTGCCCAAAAAGGGGCATTAACATCAAAATACCCCAAAACCATGTATAGCTGACGATTTGAAAAAACGTCTCTACATCGTATAACGCGCTTGCATCCAGTAGATTACAGCGAAAATGTAGGGATGTATAGGCAAATCAAACTTTTGAGTGAGAAAAAATTAAAAGAAATTTCTTTCATTATCATCAAATTGGCGTTCCCTTAAAATAGTTTACTTGTAGTCAAAAAAAGATTAAGAATAAACGGAGAATCATTTTAATTATAACTACAATTATTATAAAAGCAATGTTCACCAAGTGGTGTAACACCAACTGGTGAACATTGTCTTTAGGATAAGCCTTAAGCTGGATTACTTCAGCAGGTTCATGGTGTCGGTGGCAATCATCAGTTCCTCGTCGGTGGGGATGACTACGACCTTTACGCGAGAGTCGTCGGCAGAGATGACTACCTCCTCGCCACGCGACTTGTTCTTCTCTTCGTCGAACTTCACGCCCAGGAACTCCATGTCCTTGCAGACCTCGGAACGCATGCTCATCTGGTTCTCGCCAACGCCGGCGGTGAACACGATGACATCGAGTCCGCCCATGGCAGCTGCATAGGCACCGATGTACTTCTTGATGCGGTAGAAATACATGTCCTGAGCCAGCTTAGCCTTCGGGTCGCCAGCCTTTGCTGCGTTCTCCACGTCGCGCATATCGCTTGAGCCGCCAGTAAGACCGGCCACACCACTCTTCTTGTTGAGCAAATTGGACATACCGTCGGCATCGAGTCCGAGTTTCTTCTCGATAAAGGTCACGGCACCACCGTCGATATCGCCGGCGCGGGTTCCCATCACCAGTCCTTCCAGCGGGGTGAGACCCATGGAGGTATCGATACACTTACCGTCCTTCACGGCAGCAATAGAGCCGCCGTTACCCACATGACAGGTCACCATCTTGGTACCTTCGGCGGGAATGCCGAGGAATTCGCAAGCACGGGCAGACACATAGCGATGGCTGGTGCCATGGAATCCGTAGCGGCGGATGCCGTACTTCTCGTAGAGTTCGTAGGGGATGGCATACATGTAAGCCTTTGGCGGCATGGTCTGATGGAAAGCTGTGTCGAAGACTCCCACCTGAGGCAATCCGGGCATCAACTCCTTCACGGCATTCACACCTTTCAAGTTGGCGGGATTATGAAGCGGAGCAAGGTCGGAGCAAGCCTCGAAAGCCTTGAGCACCTCATCAGTAAGAATCACCGACTTGTTGAACTTCTCACCGCCGTGCACCATGCGGTGACCCACGGCATCAATCTCCGAGAGATCCTTAATCACACCAATCTCAGGGTCGGTGAGCAGCGAGAAGATGAACTTCACGCCCTCGGTGTGCTCGGGAATGTCGTGCATGATCTGACGTTTCTCGCCGTTGGCGAGCTT
>CADAPW010000285.1 GCA_902789915.1 uncultured Bacteroidia bacterium
CCTGACGATGGAGGAGACTGCCGTCCTCGTCAACACCACCGACCCCGCGCTGGTGGAAGAGATCAAGGAAGGCGCCCGCGAGCTGAAACGCCGCATCTACGGCAACCGTATCGTACTGTTCGCCCCTTTGTATGTGGGCAACTACTGCGTCAACAACTGCGTGTATTGTGGTTTCCGTTCCTCCAACAAGGAACAGATCCGTACCACGCTGACCGATGAAGAACTCATCCGCAACGTGGAGGCTCTCGAGGACGACGGCCAGAAGCGTCTTATCCTCGTCTATGGCGAGTCGCCGAAATACTCGCCCGAGTACATCGCCCACACCGTGAAGGTGACCTACGCCACCAAGAAAGGCAAGGGCAGCATCCGCCGCGTCAATATCAACGCCGCACCTTTGGATGTGGAAGGCTTCCGCATCGTGAAAGAAGCAGGCATCGGCACTTACCAGATTTTCCAAGAGACCTACTGCCCCGAGATCTACAACGAATACCACCCCGCCAATACCAAGAAAGGCGACTACAACTATCGCCTCACCTCAATGGACCGTGCCCAGCAGGCTGGCATCGACGACAACGGCCTTGGTATCCTCTTCGGCTTGTATGACTGGCGTTATGAGGTGCTGGCCATGATCCGCCACACCAACCACTTGGAGGCTTGCTTCAACGTGGGTCCGCATACCATCTCGTTCCCGCGTATCAAGGATGCTTCGGGCCTGAACATCGACAAGAAGTATTTCGTCGACGACGACACCTTCGAGAAGATCATCGCCATCTTCCGTCTGGCCGTGCCTTACACTGGCATGATCCTGACCGCCCGTGAGGATGCTGCCTTCCGCGCCAAGGCCATCGAATACGGCATCTCGCAAATCGACGGTGGCACCAACCTGCAGATTGGCGACTACAAATACCACCACGAGGAAGAGGAGAAGAACAGCGACAAGCAGGAGGATCAGAACCTGCACCGCGAGCAGTTCAAGATTGGTGACGACCGCTCCTTGGGCGACATCATTGACAAGCTCCTCGACCACGACTTCATCCCGAGCTTCTGTACTGCCTGTTACCGTCTGGGTCGCACGGGCGAGCACTTCATGGAATTCAGCGTGCCGGGCTTCATCAAGCGCTACTGCACGCCGAATGCCATCCTCACTTTGAGTGAATACTTGGTGGACTATGCTACCCCCGAAGTCGCTGCCAAGGGCTGGAAGTGCATCGAGAACAACTTCAAGAACGTCGACCCGAAGTTCTTGGACGAGCTGAAGAGCCGCATCGAGCGCATCAAGAAGGGCGAGAGAGACCTTTATTTCTAAAGACAAGGTCCCTGAGCCTGTCGAAGGGCCGGTTCAAACAAGAAGGGCCTTTCGACAAGCTCAAGGACCCTTAAACCCTCCATTTAAGATTATTAGATAGTGAAAAAGCCTCTGCTTATGGCAGGGGTTTTTTCTTTGTTTGACCTCATTTTCGCTCAATGATTGCCAAAAAAAGTAAGGACATTCGTGGTCGACTACTATATTGCTGATATACAGAATAATCAGATAAGGACAATCCAAAAAAGTAGGGACATAGCCACACTGGGAGCCTCATGCCTCTTGACAAACGTTTTTTCTGTATATTTTTGCGATGAAAAAACGAAAAAGACATGAAGACGTTTTTACACTTGTTGATCTTAACAGCCATCGCTTGCCTCGCATTGGCTTCCTGCGGCAGCCCAACGAAGCGCATGGAGCAAGCCCAAACCTTATATAATGAAGGCGTGCAACTGCGCGAGCAACGCCGTTCCGAAGAGGCCGCCGAGAAGTTCCTGCAAGGGCTGGCAATCGTGCAGCGTTCCGACAAAACTGCCGAGACCGTCCAATTGGAAGGCCAGCTCTGCGACAACCTCGGCGCCATGTACCTGAAACACGGCCTTTTCGAGGATGCTTTCAAGCAACATCAGCAGGCGCTGACTTGTTTTAAGCAGACCGCCGATTCCACGGGCATGATGAACGCTTATCGCAACAGCGGTCGGGCTGTGAGGGCGCAGGAGCAATACACCCAAGCCAAGCAATACTACGACTCGGCTTTTCGTGTCGCCACCTTCCTCAACGACCAAGCTATGCTCGCTGACCTATATCTCGAAATGGGTCGCGACTACTACATGGAGACGGGCAACTTTGCCAAAGGCATCGAGAGCGTCAACCAAGCCTTGGAAATCGGCCTCGGTGACAACGACACCGACATTGCCCACATGACCTTGGGCATCCTTTATTATTACACGCGCGAAAACGAAAAGGCAAAGTCCTACTTGAACCAAGCTCTCCGCAGCGAGCGTGTCGGACTGAAAATGTCGGTGTATCAAACGCTTTACGCCATCGCCTACAGCGAGGGCGACTACCAGCAGGCCGTGAAATACCACGAGCAGTTTGCCGCGAACATGATGCAAGCCGACATGGAACACGCCAACGAGAACATCCAAAGAATCAAGTCGGAATATGAGTTGAAAGCCCAACAAAGCGAGTTGGAGAGCCTGCACCGCACCCGCGACTTGAAACTCTATCTGATTATCGCCTTGGCTGTCATTGCCTTGCTCGTCATCCTCCTGATTGTGAGGAAGAAAATCAGCGACCACAAGTTGGAGATGGAGCACTTCGGGCGGCAGGTGGAGCGCGACCAAAACCGCATCCACGAGTTGGTGAGCGACATGGAGAACCTTATCCGCACCAACGAT
>CADAPW010000286.1 GCA_902789915.1 uncultured Bacteroidia bacterium
CCTGAGCTTGTCGAAGGGCCGACTGACAAAGATATTAATCATTAATACAATAGGCATCCTTTCCCAACTCTACCAATATGCCCGCTTCGTGTATATCGGAGGCGGCTTTGGCGTGAACATCCACAACATTCAGGAGCCTGTCACTTTCGGCTGCCCCGTGATTTTCGGGCCGAAATACAAGGGTTTCAAGGAAGCCGTGGACTTGGTGGCTTTGCAGGGTGCCTTCCCAGTCCATAATGCTGCCGAGTTGGAAGCTATAGCATTGCGTCTGATGGATGATGAAGCGTTTTATGCCCAGGCTTCCGAGATCTGCCTGAACTACCTCAAATCGCAGGTTGGTGCGACGAAAATCATCATGCGAGGCTTCGAAAAAGCAATTTTTTTGTAAAAAACGCCACTTTTTTCTTGTTTATTTGTTTTATTGTTTAACTTTGAAGGCTGATTTCACGTTGAAATTCAGCGTTGTATAAAATTGATAACTATGGAAGAAGCCCCTACCCATCAACTACCGCAAGTGGCGTTAAGCCATGGCGACTTCAACGGCATCGGCTACGAGGTCATGCTGAAGACTCGCCCAATTACGCCTTGACGCGTGATGTGCGGCAAGCCAGCCAAGGCAAGTTCAACATCATCAATATCGTTGAGAACGAGTTGAAAATCGAACCTGGAGCAGCTACGGAGCTTTCGATGGAGATGGCGATGGTGTCGATGAAGAAGGCCGTCGAGGACCTTCGCAGCGGCCTCGTCGACGCCTTGGTGATGGCCCCCGACAGCCCTGCGGTGGGGCTGAGCAACCTGAATTACCTTTTCTCGCATTTCAAGGATGCCACGCCGCTGCGGCTGATGGTGAACGACATGATGCGCATTGCCTTGGCCACCGATGACCAGCCTTTGGAGAAGGCACTCGCCCAAATCGACGTCCCTTTCCTCGTTGGCAAGATGACCACACTATCTGAGGCGTTGAAGAAAGACTTTGGCATTAGTGCGCCCAAGATTGCCGTCATGGGTCTCAACCCTCGTATGGCAGCAGGTGACGACGACAAGGTGCTTAAGGCTATTGCTGAGGTACAACGCAAAGGCGTGATGGCTTTTGGCCCCTTCTCGGTGTCACAGCTCTTCCTCAAGGGGCAGTGGAAAAAGTACGATGCGGTGTTGGCCATGTATTACGACCAAGGTGTCTTTCCGCTTAAGCTGATGGCTTTGGATGGCTGCGCCTGTTATTGGGCGGGCTTGCCTGTGGTGTGTGCCGCGCCCATGCACGGCCCTGCTTTCGACATTGTCAACACAAACAAGGCCTTGCCCGATTCCTACCGCAAGGCGATTTATCTGGCTTGTGATATTGTAAACAAAAAAGGAGGCTGAGGCCTCCTTTTTCGTTTACAATGTTCAAATGAATTACTTCACAATGAACTTTTGGGTGTCGGAACCGGCGTTCACGAAATAGATGCCGCTGGTCAGGTTGTCGATGTTGATGCTGTTGGCACCAGCAAGGCCTTCCATACTCATCACTTGTTGACCCATGATGTTGTAAATCACGATCTCAGCGTTCTGGCTGAGGGTGACGTTGAGGCGGTCAACGGCGGGGTTAGGATAGATGTCCATGTGAACGTTCTGGTTGTTGCTGCCATTCTCCGGCATACCATCGTACCATGAGAACAGGTCGTTGATGTCGAAGGTGAAGCCAGTGTAGTGGTTGTCGAAGGCATCGTCTTCATCGCTTTGGACGAAAGTACCAGGGGCGTAGTCGACTTGGGCGGCCACAATCAGGGTGGTGCCAATCACAGCAGCCTGAGGATAAACCATTTCGCAGCATGATAGGATGGCTCCAGCTCATACCACCATCGCAAGAATAGGCGGCGACGGTCTTGAAGAAGTAGTTGCCGTCAAGCGTGTGTTCGTCATCAACGGTAATCCAAACAGCCACCAGTTCGTTGCTGGTACCGTTCACCTTGCAGAGCACAGGCATGCCGGTGTGACCGCAGTTGTATTCACCATGTTCGGCAAGGTCACCGACTTCTTCGAAGTTAAAATCGGAAGCCCATCCTTCAATATCATTGGGATCTTCCCAATAGCCTTCTTCGGTCCAGTTGCAGAGATAGCCGATGTATTCAGGCCACATATCGTGTGTTTTGTCACTCCACAAGAACCATGAAGCGTAAATGTCTTGGCTGAGGTAGGCACTATCCATGATGAAGGGCTGACCAGGAGTGGGGGGCATCGGGTTGCCCGGGTCGTCACCCCATACAGCTAAGCTGGAGCCGTCGCCACGGTAAGGCATGTTTTCGCTCCAGAAAGCAACGCCACCGCCAAAT
>CADAPW010000287.1 GCA_902789915.1 uncultured Bacteroidia bacterium
TAGTTGTAAATTCAAAACAATCTATATATTTGCAGCGTCAAGACAAACCAAAATGGCTATCAAACGACACATAGTAGTATTAATGGTGATAGGATTATTCACCTCATGCGCGACTCAACGAGCCAAGTATGTGACTTATGTTCCTGATACGGCGGTTGTGTTTGAAGCAATCAAGGCCGAAATACAATATCTTGACATTCCCAAAGACAATAAAATCGAGGTACTCTCGCTGACCAACTGTGGTCTCGACCGAATTCCTTCGAGCATCAAGCGTTGCAAGCATCTGCAAAGGCTGAACTTGGAAGGGAACCAAATCCGACACATCCCCAGATGGCTCAGCTCGCTGGATAGCCTTGAGGAAATCAACTTGAACTTCAACAAACTGAATTTGAAAAGACGGGATATCCGTAGACTGTCGAAGGTAGAAGATGTTCTGTTGGCAGGCAATGGCATCAAGAAACTCCCCGACAATGTTGGTGTGCTACGATGCGAAAGCCTTAACCTGTCAAAGAACCAACTCAGCACCTTGCCCAAGTCGTTTGCAGAACTGAAACAAGCCAGATACTTGATTTTCTATGACAACGCGTTTGAGACCGTCCCGAATGAATTGGCCGGTTTCAAGAATTTGAAACACCTGGATTTCTATAAGAACAAGATCAAGGAAATTCCTGATTTCATTGGCGACATGGATAACCTGCAACAACTTTTCTTGTCGTTCAACCAAATCGAGGAGATTCCAGACACCTTGCGCAACCTGAAACGCCTGAAGTTTTTCTATATCCACCACAACGAATTGCATTTCATTCCAGAATGGATTACGGAGATGGATTCCATCGAAAGGTTTGGCGTAGGCTTCAACCATTTGTTGGACTTGCCCGACTTGTCGAAAATGAAGTCACTTTACGAATTCGACGCCGAACACAACCTGCTGGAGCGCTTCCCGTGGGAACTTGTGGAAAAACCTGACATGGAGATACTCATTCTGCGCGACAACGACTTCAACCTGTCCGACAAAGAAAAAATGCGACTCATTAAAGCAAGCAAAACTATCAATTTAGCATATTGAAAATCATGATATTATCTTACATAATCGACTTATTGAGATTCCCTTGCAGGGAATGGAGTTCATTCGTTATTCTACACGCGGCGGCTTGTGGAGTTTACTAACAGTCAACTTGTTCATGCCGCCGCATAATAAACAATATCTTAACTCCATTCCCGAAGGGAATCTGATGGAAAAACAACGACTTACATTTTTTTACTCAATAATACAATAAAATAACTAAAAAAATAGTTGAATATTCAAAATAATCTATATATTTGCAGCGTTAAACCATTAAAAACGGAGGAAAAAATGGCCAGAAAGAAAGATAATATTGATAATAACTCCATCAGAATGAAGGAGTTGACCAAATCTGGAACATAGGGCAGGGTTTCGCCAATGAAATCATGGCGGCGTTTCCCGAACCGAAACCGGCCTATAACACCGTGCTCTCCATCATCAAGATCTTGGAAAACAAGGGCTTTGTGAAGCACGAGACCTTCTGCCGCGCCCATCGCTATAGTCCCGCCATCAGCAAGGAGGAGTACTCGCATCGCTACCTCGGTAGCGTGGTGGAGCGTTACTTCAACAATTCGTATCTCGACCTTGTCTCGGCCTTCGCCAGAAAGGAGAACTTCAGCGTCGAGGAACTGGAAGAAATGAGGAAAGCCATCGACGAGGCCATCGCCTCAGAAAGGAAATAAGCCATGAACGCACAAGAATTAATCATCGGTCATCTGCTGCCCATTGCAGCCACCGTTGCCATCCTTTGGTTGGTGTATCGCCTGTTGTTCCGCAACAGCAACCGACTGTATTTTAACCGCTTTTTCCTGCTCACGAGTATGCTGCTGGCCTTAGCCATGCCTTTGCTCGGCTTGCTCTCGGGAATTGAAGTGCCGCAGATGGCGACTTTGAAACAACAGCTTTTTAACGGAATCATGCTGAATGAAGTCATCGTCACGCCCGACGGTCAGCCTATGTTGCCCGAAGTGACGGTGACCACCAATACCACGCCTTCGCGTTTCAGCCTGTGGCAAGTCATTGGCGGCCTTTATTTAATAGGTGTCGGCGTGATGACGGTGCTGTTTCTCTTCAAGTTGGGGCGACTCGTAGTGCTCATCATACGTTCGCCGAAGCGTAAGATGGATGGCTTCACAGCGGTGTATCTGTCGGCGGTCCCTGAGCCTGTCGAAGGGCCGACCCCAAGTCAACAAGGTTCCTTCTCTTTCTTCCGTTATGCCTTCTTCCCCAACGAAAACGTGGACCCCGACATCATGCGGCACGAGATGAGCCACATCGCCCATCACCATTCTTGGGACATCCTCTTCGCCGAGGTGATGATGATCCTGCAATGGTTCAATCCATTCATCTATCTGTATAAGAAGGAGTTGCAGAGCTTTCATGAATATCAGGCCGACCGCGATGTGGTGGCCACCGGCGTTGACAAAAAGAACTACATGATGCTGATCCTGCAGCAGTGCACGGCTGTCGACTTCAGCGGAATGAGCAATAAAGAATGAAAAGGCCAAGGGCCTCTGGTGGAGGCTCTTGGCGACATTGCCGGTGCTGGCTATCCTGATGATTGCCAACACGAAAGTGACGGCACAAGAACAACAACCCGAGAAAAAACAGATTAATGTCGAAATCGGGCAATTCGAAATTTTTGACGACTATGGCTTCCCGATGGATTTGACGGATACCATCATCTATAACGAAGACGGTTCATACGTCCATTTTAAGACTACCGAAGCCCCCGATCCGATGACAGGCGAGATGCGCAGCAAAATCACAGCCACTTCCTGTAATGCCGATGGAACGCCCAACGAAAACATCAAATTCACTATCAACGCGATAGAGAAACACGGTGATACGACGATGTACACCGTCGAGCCGTTCACTCTCGATGCTGACAATTTCAGACTCAGCATCCAAACCACGGAAGACAATCCTGTTCAGATTATAAGGAATAACAACGACAGCATCTATCAAATCGTTGACGAAATGCCTCAATACCCAGGTGGAGAAGCCGCTATGATGAAGTTTGTTTCAGAAAATGTCAAGTATCCGCAGGAGGCAAAAGACAAAGACATTGCTGGCCGTGTGTTTGTGAGTTTTGTCGTTGAAAAAGACGGCAGCGTTTCCACTGTGAAAGTCATGCGAGGCATCGGCGGTGGCTGCGATGAAGAAGCGGTCCGTGTGGTGAAAGCCATGCCGAAATGGAAGCCTGGCATTAAAGATGGCAAGCCTGTTCGTGTCAGCTACATGATGCCGTTTACATTTAAGTTATCAGATGGCCAACCTGCGAAGCCTTCAAAAAAAGCTGACGCAAACAAACCGGATATGAAACCTGATAAAGACGGTGTCTATCAAATTGTTGAGGAAATGCCTCGTTTTCCAGGCGAC
>CADAPW010000288.1 GCA_902789915.1 uncultured Bacteroidia bacterium
TTCATCGCTTTGGACGAAAGTACCAGGGGCGTAGTCGACTTGGGCGGCCACAATCAGGGTGGTGCCAATCACAGCAGCCTGAGGATAAACCATTTCGCACTCCATAAATTCAAATTCATTAGCGGTGAGCATCACGGGATGGCTCCAACTCATACCACCATCACAGGAATAGGCGGCGACGGTCTTGTAGAAGTAGTTGGCGTCCAATTTGTGTTCGTCATCAACGGTAATCCACACGGCCACCAGTTCGTTGCTCGTACCGTTCACCTTGCAGAGGACAGGCATGGCGGTGTGACCGCTGTTGTATTCACCATGTTCGGCAAAGTCGGAGACGGTTTCGAAGTGGAATTCGCTTTCCCATTCTTCAGCATCAGGATCTTCCCAATAGCCTTCTTCGGTCCAGTTGCAGAGATAGCCGATGTATTCAGGCCACATTTCGTGGGTTTTATCACTCCACAAGAACCATGAAGCGTAAATGTCTTGGCTGAGGTAGGCACTATCCATGATGAAGGGCTGACCAGGAGTGGGAGGCATCGGGTTGCCCGGGTCGTCACCCCATACAGCTAAGCTGGAGCCGTCGCCACGGTAAGGCATGTTTTCGCTCCAGAAAGCAACGCCACCGCCAAATTCGTTGTCGCTCCAAATGGCGGAAGTCCAGGCGGGATAGAAGAAGGAGTTGTCAAAGAGAACGTCCGGGGCAGGGTCGTGGTAGTAAATTTTTCTCTGCCAGGTGTCACCATTGTCGGTGCTATAGAGGACGATACCGTCGGTGTAGCCCGTGTTGATGACGAGGGCGATCTTGTTGTCGTCGGTGGTCTCCATCCAGTAGTATCTGTTGGTGCCGTGTTCGATGCCGTATTCAGCGGTGAGGAAGGGAAGTTCGCGGCAAACGATATCCCAGGTCTCGCCGTCGGACGAACGCCAGTATCTGATAGCACCGGTAACACCACCCTCTTCGCCATCAAAGACAGCGGCAGCCATGTGGATGATGTCGTGGTTGGGGCCGGAGGTGGTCACGCAGGGGTGCGACCAGACGTCGGTGCCGATGTTGAGGGAAGCCTGAACACTGTTGGTAGGAATGTTGTCCTTGTCATCAATGAGGTAGACGTTCAGGTTGTCGTTGGTGTGGGCAGCCACGACAAGGCCGTTTGCACCGTAACGGGCGATGGAGCCGAAACCGGTTCTGTCGGCTTCAACGCGGCTTTCCAGCGGAGTCCACTCGTCGGTGTTGATGTCGTAGGTGCCGATGGCGGTACCACGGTCGCTGTAGTTGGCAGTGCTGGAATAGGTGTAAGCGAAGTTCACCTTTCCGTCGGGCCAAACAACGGTTCTGTTGATGTAGCCGTGGTTGGATTGCCAGTCGTAGGTAGTGTAGTCGAGGTCACCGTACATGAGGTCTCTCGTGGAGGTCATCACAGGTTCGCTAACGGCGTTCTCGTTAATGGCTTCTAGTCTCGGAGCCTTTTGCAGGGTGGCTTCGTTCTTCTTGACATCGTGTCTCGAAACTTTCTGCACTTGCGCGAAGCCCATGGTGGCAACCAGCAAGGCCAATGATAGAGTAAATAACTTTTTCATTTTGAGTGAGTTTGATTAATAATTGAGTTGATAACTGTGTTGGTGTTCAATATGAATTAGTAGGCAAAGTTAGTAATTTTTCTAAATTTCCAAGGTTTTTTGATGAATTTTGATTTGTAAAAGGAGATTCCCTTCGGGAAATCGCCAATTCGACGAAGTCAATGGAGGATAGGGCCTTGTATGTAATGCGACAGCATGAGGTTCCCTGAGCCGCCGCAGATAGAAATAGGTGAAGAAACTCCATTCCCGAAGGGAATCCCACAAAAAAAGGAGACCCGAGGGCCTCCTTTTTTGGTATTGACCTATGATGTGGATTTACTTCACAATGAACTTGACGGTCTTGCTGAAGCCGTTGGCGTTGATGTTGCAGAAGTAGATACCGCTGGTGAGGTCGAGGCTGATGGCGTTTTCACCCAGCTTCAGGTCCTTGTTGAACTGCTTCACAGCTTGTCCGACGAGGTTGAAGATGGTGATGGTGGCCTCGGTGTTCATGGCGGAGTTCACGATCACATAGTCCGTGGCGGGGTTAGGATAGATGCCGTAGATCACATCCTTGGCCTCGTTTTGGCTGCTCTCAGGAACGCTGACCATTTCGGGGTCGGCGATCACCTTCACGACGTGGATGTCGTTGTCGGTGGCAGAGGTTTGGGTGGCGTTGCTGCCCCAGTA
>CADAPW010000289.1 GCA_902789915.1 uncultured Bacteroidia bacterium
CGGCGGTCGCCAGACTGCAAGGTGGGCAGATACTGTTCGAACAGATGAATGGCTCCTTCCACGTCTCCCTGCTCACAAACGTAGCTGGCACGACTGACTATATACTCGAAGGACTCCTTTGGAGCAATTTGCAACAACATCTGACGATAATACTGAGCACTATCAATATAGTTCATAAAATAAGGTGTGTATTGTGCCATTTCCGAGCGGTAGAGATTCAATTCAGCACGCTGGTTATAGTACAACATGCGGGTTTCTGTCGAAAGCAGGTCGGGTTGTATACTATCAAGCAACAGACGGGCATTGTTGAATATGCCCGAAACACTAAGAATATGAGCCAAACGTATGGTACTGGCGGCACGACGCTCAACATCTGTCCGTGCCAAGGAACTCTGGATATTGCGATTGATATAATAGAAAGCAGAGTCGAAACGAAAAGCCAAATATTCGTCGTATAGTCGCAGATTCTTGTCGTACTCCTGCTCTGGTGTCAGCGTCACGCCCTGCAGACCATTGTAGAGTGACATGATCTGCGATTCCTTGGCTGCCACGATTTCTTCGTGACGTTCTATCAGACTATCGAGTGTCTGATAGAGCCGGTCGGTCTGCGTGTCGGCAACAGGTCTTCCACATGCCATGATGAGCAAGGTTGTAAATGCGATGACTGCCAATTTATTCATTGTATTCTGAGTTTAGTTATTAATTCGGCACAAAGTTAATGATTCTTTTTGAAACCACCAAATCCAAGTACGTGATAAAAGGCGAAATCAAGATAAAAACGGATTGCATTACCCATTTTACCATTTTGATTTTTGCTTGAACAGTTTGTTTGTGGACATTTATCGTCTTAACTTTGCCGTCGAATTCAAAATCAATGAATAAAAAAAGTTCATCATGCATAAGTTGTTAGTTAGATTAATTGTTTTAGTTAGTTGTAGTTTCTTTGCCGATGTTCAGGCAAAGGATGCTTTGGTCAGTTCACCCGACGGCACCGTGACGGTTGCTGTCGGCGTGAAGGCCAACAAACCCTTTTACACGATTAAGTATGGTGCAAAGACGATTGTCGCTCCTTCGCACCTCGGTTTCCTTCTCGACAAGGGATCATTGGGTGATGATGTCAAGTTGACGGGTAAAAGTTACTCTTCGAAAGACGAGACGTGGTCACAGCCTTGGGGCGAAGAGGAGACGGTGCGTAATCACTATCATGAGTTGACGGTGAATTTCAGGGAGAAGTCTGGCCGGCGCATGGATGTCGTTTTCCGTGTGTTCAACGATGGTGTCGGCTTCCGATATATTCTGCCGAGTATCAGTAAAGGTGAAAAGTATAGTATTCAGGACGAATTGACCGAGATCACCTTGGCACACGATGCCAAGTCTTGGTCGATTCCAACTAACCGCACCGAATACTTCGAGGGAATCTATACCGCCGACCTGCTGAGCAGGAAAGATACCGTATGCACACCGCTTACGATAGAATATGAAGATTCACTATACCTCGCCATTCACGAGGCTGCACTTGAGGACTATGCCAGCATCAACTTGACACCCGTTAGAAGTGAAGAGTTAAGAGTGAAGAGTGAAACGCTCGACCTTTGGTCGCTTGCTACCGAAGGGACGCAAGAATTTGCTTCCGCTGTAAGGTTGCAAACGGCACTGACACCTTGGCAGAGTGGTGTGAAGGTATATTGCGAGGGGGAGACGAAGTCGCCTTGGCGTACTATTATAATAGGTAAGACGGCTGGCGACCTGATGACCTCGCGGCTGATGCTGAACCTGAACGAGCCTTCAAAGATTGAAGACACCTCATGGATTGAGCCGGGCCGATACATCGGTATCTGGTGGAGCATCCACAAGAAGCAGAACACTTGGGAGATGGGTCCGACACACGGAGCAACCACACAAAACGTAAAAAGATATATCGACTTTGCGCGGTGTGCTGGCAGAGGGATGGAACCCTGGATGGGGACAGGGCGAGAAGATCTCGTATCTGAAGGCTTATCCCGACTTTAATATAGAAGAGGTGTGTGCATACGCCCTGTCGAAAGGTGTGCGCTTCATCGGCCATACCGAGACTTGGGGCAACGCCAAGCTCTTAGAGGAGCAGATGGACTCTGCCTTTGCATGGTTCAACCATCTGGGCATCCGTGCCGTGAAGACAGGCTACGTGGGCCATTTCTTCGACGGCAAGGAACTGGCCAAGTCGCAGTATGGCATCCGCCACTATCGCAAGGTCATCGAGACGGCCGCCAAATATCACATCATGATAGACAACCACGAGCCAGCCATGCCTACCGGGATTCAGCGCACCTGGCCGAACCTGATGACACAGGAGGGAGTGCGCGGTCAGGAATATAATGCCTGGGACCGCAGAGGCGGCAATCCCCCTGCCCACACCGTCACCCTGCCTTTCACCCGCTGTCTGGCCGGGCCTACGGACTTCACGCCTGCTATCTTCAACTTTTCCGAGGTAGTGAAAGGCACTCATCCCCACTCTACTTTGGCGAAACAACTCGGCGAGTTCGTGATCATCTACAGTCCGTTGCAGATGGCTGCCGATGCCATAGAGAACTACGAAGGCCAGCCAGCCCTGACATTCATCGAGAGCTGTCCGACGACCTGGAGCAAGACAATTGTCCCCAACGGCGAGATCGGCAAATATGTGACAGTAGCCCGAAAGGAGCGTAATGGCGACCGCTGGTTTATCGGCAGCATCACCAACGAGGTGGCCCGAGAGTTCTCCCTAAAACTCGACTTCCTCGATGCCGATGTCACTTATCGCGCTGTCATCTACGAAGACGGCCCCGATGCCGACTACGAGACGAACCCCTATCCGATGACCATCCGTCAGGAAGAAGTGACCAACGCCAGCACGCTGAAACTCAGACTTGCCCGTAGCGGAGGTGCAGCCGTGAGTATTGAGAAATTGAGAAAATGAGATATAATTTTACAAATAACTCTAATTAATTATTAAAAAGTAAAACAATGGAAAAAACTAAGAGTCAATTCTGCCGCT
>CADAPW010000290.1 GCA_902789915.1 uncultured Bacteroidia bacterium
TCCGTCGGGTCAAGTTGCTTCACGCCACCGATAGGCTCGATGATGATTTGGCTCTCAGGAATGCCGAGTTGCATCAGTTCAGACTTGATCTTGTTGCAACGGTTCTCCGAAAGGGTCTGGTTGTAGGACGGCGTAGCAGTGGCGCTGTCGCACGAACCCGTCAGGCGGAGCTTGTAGCCGTTTTCCTTAGCCACGCTGGCAATCTCTCTCAAGTTGACGATGTCTCTTCTCGACATGAGTTGGTAAGAGTCGCGGTTGAAGAAGATGGAGAAAGGATAGCTGAGAATGTCTTCGGTCTGAACGTTGACGAACTTCACGATGGTGTCAGGAACAACAACCGGAACCGGAGGACAGACAAACTCTTCAAGCTTCTTTTTGAGCGAATCCATTTCGTTGCAGCAGTTGTTGGGCAGGTCGTACTCTCTGGTGAAGTAGTAGATGAGACCCAAAGAAGCGGTGTACATGTTGTCGAATCTCTTAGGTCTGATGGATTTGCCGTCAAATTGGCCTTCGAATTCATAAGTCCAGGAGTCGATGGTCCATCTTTGGAATGTCCAGTTGATATCGAGGTTGATGTCGAAATGGGTGCCCAGACGGAAATTGTTGCTCAAACCGGCACCTAAAGCCAATTCGAAATTGTTGCCTGTCAATTCCGGATTGTCAGGATTTGCCTTTCTGGCTTTATGGTTGTCGATGAGGGTCTTAATGGCAAAGAAATCTTTCGAGGTATAAGCACCACCCATGCTCACATAGAGGACGGGAGTCCAAATCCTGTTTTCATTGTAGTAGCCCTGGAAGAAATCGATGGGGCTGATCATGAAATCGCCCTGCAGTCTGTGGTAACGCATCGAAGTCCTGTAGATTTCGAAGTTGCCAACGGTTTCCACGGGTTGCGGGTCATCACCATAAAGGAATTGAATATGCTGCAATCCTGCGTGTCTGCCATTAATATAGCTGTTGATTCTAGTGTTGCTGTAACCCAATCTGACGGCAATTTTGTGGTTGATCCACTTACCGGCATAGACATTGAAGCCAAAAGTGGGCTTCCCCCATTCCACTGCAGTGTAACTCTTGTCAAAGCCTTCGGGAGTTCTCATACTTCCTTGCCACCAGTTGCAGGTAGCGCTGGCTGAGATGTACCAGTTTTTCCAAGCCTTGGTCGTCAGATAACGAACCGAGTCCACATGTCCGTCGGCCATCACCATCGTAATAAATACTTTCTTCATTGTTGCTATTTTGTTCTATATTGTTATATAATTTCAAAAACATTTCACAAAGAGGCTGCAAAAATAGGCATTTTTTTCATACCGTGAGATGAAAAATTGTAAAAAAGTGTCATATTTTCTTTTTATGGGCTATTCTTTGGCCGATAATCTTTCTAATGTATTCAATACGAGTTTATTTACATAGGGGTGGTAGTCGGAGGCGAATTTCTCTGTTACACGGTTGGCAATGGCCACGCAAATGGTTAGGCAGTTGTGGCCCAGCATCTTGCCGAGACCATAAAGCGCCGATGATTCCATTTCGAAGTTGCATACGTGCCAACCTTGGTATTCAAAAGATTCGATTTTGCGGTTGTTTTCAGGATAGGAGAGTTGCATTCTCAAAGTGCGGCCTTGTGGACCATAGAAGCCTGGTGCTGTGGCGGTTATACCTTGGTAATAGCCTTTTGCCAGACGGTCAAAGAGTGATTTTGAACCTTCCACGACGTATGGAAGGGGAAG
This sequence comes from uncultured Bacteroidia bacterium, assembly GCA_902789915.1. GTDB lineage: Bacteria > Bacteroidota > Bacteroidia > Bacteroidales > F082 > Limimorpha. Next base: position 1,725 of record CADAPW010000290.1, read on the forward strand.
GTCTTTCGGATAGTCCATTTGTTTGATGAAGGCGTCGCGCATGGCTATTTCGTTGACTTCTTTGTTTTTTTCATAGAAGTATAACAGGCCGTCCAAGCCCAAGGCATAGCGGGTGGCTACATAGCTGTCTTCCACCTCGATGTCTGGCTGGAGAGCGCCACACGTGCCTAGACGAATGAGGTTCAAGGCATGGTGCTCTTCTTTGGGCATGCGCGTCTTCAAGTCGATGTTGGCCAAAGCGTCGAGTTCGTTCATCACGATGTCAAGGTTGTCGGTGCCCATGCCAGTCGACAATGCCGTAATACGCTTGCTGTTGAAGTAACCCGTGCAGGTGACCATTTCGCGATTCTGGCGTCTCACCTCGATCTTGTCAAAGAAAGCGGCAATTTCGCCGACACGAGCGGGGTCGCCGACAAGGATGACATCATCGGCCAGTTGGTCGGGATGAAGGTTGAGGTGGTATATCGCGCCCTCACTATTGAGGACCAGTTGCGATGCGGGAATAGGTTGGTTC